>CAXNKO010000305.1:0-3665 GCA_964202685.1 Caulobacterales bacterium | reverse complement strand
CGCGCTTGTCGGCCGAGGCCTCGCCGGCGAATTCCAGCGGGTGGGGGACCACCGGCGCCTGGGGCTGGGCCGGCCGCGCCGTCCCCCAGGCCTCGTCGAGGGGATTGGTGGTCACCGGCCTCAGCTCGGCCCCGGCCTTGGCCGCGGCGGCCTGCAACCGGGCCAGGGCGTCGGGGCTGTGCAGGCGCGGATCATAGCCGATCACCTGTCCCTTGCCCGCCGCGGCTTCCAGATAGGCCGGCACGCCGCCGTCCACCAGGTCGCGGATCTCGAACAGGGCTGCGTCCACCTGGTCGCGGACCTGCAGGGTGTAGCGCCCGTCGACGAAGATCGCCGCCCTGTCGGCCAGGATCACCGCCGCTCCGGCCGAGCCGGTGAAGCCGGTGGCCCAGGCCAGCCGGTCGTTGGCGGCGGGCAGATATTCGTTCTGGTGCTCATCCTCGTGGGGAACCACGAACCCGTCCAGCCCCTGGCGGGCCATGGCCTGGCGGATCAGCGGCGCATGCCGGGGTCCAAACGAAGGGTCGGTGGATTCGTCGAAGGTCTGGCGCATGGGGCGCAATGTAGCGCCGGCCGCGCGCCGGAGCCACCTCTAGCCGCGTTGCAACACCAGCACCGACCAGGCGTCCCGGTGCAGCCGCCGCCGCAGCCGGAAGCCCCGCGACCTGTAAGCGGCCAGCACCCGCCGCTCCTGGGTGCGCAGCAGGCCGGACAGAATCACCCAGCCGCCGGGCCGGAGCGCGCGCTTGATGTCCTGGGCGAGCGCCACCAGCGGCGGGGCGAGGATGTTGGCGAACACCAGGTCGTAGGGGGCGGCGGCGCGCACGTCCCGGTGTCCCAGCCCCGAGGCGTGGACGAACCGTGCGGCGGCGCGGTTGAGGCGGGCGTTCTCGGCGGCGATGCGCACCGAGGGCCGGTCGATGTCGGTGCCGACCGCGCTGGTCGAGCCGGTGCGGGCCGCAGCGATGGCCAGCACCCCGGTGCCGCAGCCCACGTCCAGCACCCGGGGGAACCGGCGCGCCTTCAGCAGCTGGTCGAAGGCGGCGAGGCAGCCCACCGTGGTGCCGTGGTGGCCGGTGCCGAACGCTGCGCCGGCCTCGATGCGCAGGTTGACGCTATTGGCCGGGGCCAGACCCCGGTCGTGGGCGCCATAGATGAAGAACCGCCCGGCCCGCACCGGCGGCAGGCCCGACAGCGCCATGGCCAGCCAGTCGGCGTCGGCCAGCACCTCGCTCACCACCCGCAGGCCCGGGCAGCCGGCCAGCAGCCCCTGCAGCGCCTCGACCTCCCGCCCGCTGGTGGGAAAGGCGTCGATGCGCCAGACATCGTGGGCCTCGTCCTCCTCCAGGATCGAGTAGGTCACTTCCTCGGTCGCAGGCTGGGCGTCGATGGCCCGGGCGGCGGCCTCGGCCATCGCCCGGGGCCCGCGGGCGATGATCTGCATGGGATCGTCGGTCATGGCCCCGCTGTAGGGGCCCTGGCCGGCAAAGGCGAGGGGTCACTCGGGCCCGCGCACGCCGGCCAGGATGTCGCCCCCCTCGGAGGGAAAGGCGGCGGGGGGCCAAGGTTCGTCTTCCGGGACCGCCGTGAACGTGTCGCGCCTTGTCCAGACCGGATCGGGATAGTCCAGGGGCGGGGCCTCCACGGGCGCAATATCGTCGGCACTGGGCTCGGCCGGCCAGCCGACGCCCACCACATAGTCGGGCGCCGGCCCCGGTCCCGGCCAGATCCCGGCGGGCTCGGAGTCGTCAAAGGACATGGCCCCGACCGGTGCGGGGGCCATGGGTCCGCGCCACACCGCCAGTTCCGGGCGCATGGCCGATCCGGCGTATGAACCGGCCCAACCGGCCAGCACGGCGCCGATGATCACAATCTTCATCACCGAAACCACTTTCGAGGCATCCGACGATAATAGCGCGTTCACGCTGCATATGTTCAATCCTGCCATGGGTCGCTGGCGTGATTCGCGCCAGCTTGTCGGAATTGAACGACGCGCCGGCGGCCCGCGACGACCAATGTTCTTGCGCCAGCGGGAGCCCGATCCATGAGCAAATACAAACTGCTCGCCGACCATCTGGCGGGCCTTCCACAGCCGTTCTGGCGCACCTCCTTCGAGGAGCTGGAGGCGGTGCTGGGCTTCTCGCTGCCCAAGCGCGCCCACGCCCGTGGCGTGTGGTGGGCGAATACCCCCGACCAGTCCCACCAACGAGCCTGGCTGGACGTCGGCTGGCGGATCGAATCCGTTGATCGCGCCAGCCGGGCGGTGCTGTTCCACCGCGTCACCGATCCGCCCGACGAACTGCCGGCGCGGTTCTTCACCTTGCCGCCGCCGCCGCGGCGGCGGGGCCGGTTGAAGCGGCCGATCAATATCGGCGTCATGGTCGGCGGCGCGGCGGCCCTGGCGGCGGCGCTGGGCGCGGTGGCCTTCACCGTGCTGAGGCCCCGCAAATAGCGCATTCGGCGGCGAAGCCCCCTCAGTCGCTCCGCGACAGCTCCCCCAGAGGGGGAGCATGGCGGCTGCGTAGGACATCCTCCCCTTTAGGGGCTATCGGATTCACACATCTTGATGCCGGCCGCAGCGCGAACCCTTCTCCCTCCAGGGAGAAGGTGGCAGCGAAGCTGACGGATGAGGGGCTGCACGGAATTTCCAACGTGATAACAGCGACTTATCCCCAGTCTCGGCGTGACCCCTCATCCGGTTAAGGTGTTGCGGAACATCAGCAATCTCGGCGAAACCCCTCATCCGACGGCTGCGCCGCCACCTTCTCCCGCAAGGGGAGAAGGATCAAGAAACCCCTCTGCCGACGATGTGTGAATACGATAGCCCGCAGAGGACGGGGGACCGCGAAGCGGTGGAGGGGGTAGCCCGCGGCGCCGGAAAGACCCCTCAGTCTGAGCGCCGGACAGATCAGCCGCTCAGGTCTTGTCGACGAAGGAGTCGATGACCTTCTTCTCGCCGGCCTTGTCAAAGGCGACGGTGAGCTTGTTGCCCTCCACGGCCTTGACCACCCCGTAGCCGAACTTGACGTGGAACACCCGCTCGCCGCGGGCGAAGGCTCCGCCGGCCTGGGGCTCGGAGACCGCCATCAGCCGGCCCTCGCCCTCGATCACCGGCTGCCGGGCGGGATGGCCGCCGTGATAGTCCCGCGCCTGGGCCCGCTTCCAGCCGGGGGAGGAATAGCCGGCCCCGAAAGCGGGTGTTTCGTCCCAGCGCGAGCCGTGCTGCTGCATCCCCGGCCCGCCACCGTAGTAGCCGGTCTCAGAGGCGGCCTCCACATGGGCGAGCGGCAGCTCGTCCACGAAGCGGCTGGGCAGCTGGCTGGTCCAGCGGCCATAGACCTGACGGTTGGCGACGAAGGAGACCCGCGCCTCCTCCCGCGCCCGGGTGAGGCCCACGTAAGCCAGCCGGCGCTCCTCCTCCAGGCCCTTGTCGCCCTTCTCGTCCAGGCTGCGCTGAGAGGGAAACACCCCTTCCTCCCAGCCCGGCAGGAACACCAGCGGGAACTCCAGCCCCTTGGCGGCGTGCAGGGTCATGATCTGCACCGCGTCGCCGCCGGCGGCGCGGTCGATGTCCATCACCAGGGAGACGTGCTCCAGATAGGCCTCCAGGCTGTCGAACTCATTGGTCGCGGCCACCAGTTCCTTGAGGTTCTCCAGCCGGGTCT
>CAXNKO010000304.1:0-3667 GCA_964202685.1 Caulobacterales bacterium | reverse complement strand
CGCGGTTCGGCAAGCCGGACGTCATTGTCTCGCCGGCGGTGGGGGCGATTATTCCGGGCTATGAGTCGGCCCGCTGGGTGGGCGTGCCGGCCATGTATGTCGAGCGCGAGGCCGGGGCCTTCAAGCTGCGCCGGGCCTTCAAGATCCCGCCGGGGGCCCGGGTGGCGGTGATCGAGGACGTGATCTCCACCGGCGGCTCGTTCCGCGAGGCAGTGGACGCGGTGAAGGCCGAGGGTGGCGTGGTGATCTGCGGCGCCTGCATTGTCGACCGCTCCGGCGGCCGGGCAGACATCGGCGCGCCGCTGATCGCCCTGGCCACCATCGACGTGCCGGCCTATTCCGCCGACGCCCTGCCGCCGGAACTGGCCGCCCTGCCGGCAGAGGAGCCGGGTTCGAAGAGACTGAAGGCATGAGCCGGCTGCGCCTGGGGGTCAACATCGACCACGTGGCCACGGTGCGCAACGCCCGCGGCGGGACCACGCCCGATCCCATGCGCGCCGCCGAGATCGCGCTGGCCGCCGGCGCCGACGGGATCACCGCCCACCTGCGCGAGGACCGCCGCCACATCTCCGACGCCGACATGGACGCCCTGGCGGTGATCACGCGTCGCCGCGGCCTGCCGCTCAACTTCGAGATGGCGGTGACCGAGGAGATGGTCGCCATCGCCCTGCGTCACCGGCCCCACGCCGCCTGCCTGGTGGCCGAGCGCCGGGAGGAGCTGACCACTGAGGGCGGCATGGATGTGGTCCGCGGGCACAATCTCCTCGTGCCCGCGGTGAAACAGCTGACCGCCGCCGGCATCCGCGTCTCCTGCTTCATCGACCCCGACCTGGCCCAGGTGGCCGCGGCCAGGGCCGTGGGCGCCCAGGTGGTGGAGCTGCACGTGGGGCCATACTGCGACGCCGTGCGCGACCATGCGCCCGAATCCGAGCGCCATCTGGCCGCGCTGCGGGCCGCCGCCACGGCGGCGGCCGGGCTGGGCCTGGAGGTCCACGCCGGCCATGGGATCGACTATGAGTCGGTGCGCGCCATCGCCGCCATTCCCGAGCTGGCGGAGCTGAACATCGGCCATTTCCTCATCGGCGAGGCGATCTTCGTGGGGCTGGCCTCGGCCATTCAGCGCATGCGCGCGCTGATGGACGAGGCCAGGGCAGGGCGCGCGGCGTGATCCTCGGCATCGGCTCCGACCTCAGCGACATCCGGCGCATCGAAAAGAGCCTGGCGCGGTTCGGCGAGCGCTTCGTCCAGCGGGTGTTCACCGAGGTCGAGCGGAACCGCTCCGAGCGCAAGGCCGACCGCGCCGCCAGCTACGCCAAGCGCTTCGCCGCCAAGGAGGCCTGCGCCAAGGCCCTGGGCACCGGCATGCGGCGCGGGGTCTACTGGCGTGACATGGGGGTGGTGAACCTGCGCGGCGGCCAGCCGACCCTGGCGCTCACCAACGGGGCGCTGGCCAGGCTCGAGGCCCTGACGCCGCCGGGACATCGGGCGGTGATCCATCTGAGCCTCACCGACGACCACCCCTACGCCCAGGCGTTCGTCGTCATCGAGGCGGTCCTGGGTGACGCAGGTTTAACGGGCGGACGCGCCCCGCTTGGCGTAACCAGAGCCTGATCGCGAGTCGCCTAAGTGAAACAGGACCCGTCCATGACCGAGAGCGTCGCCGTCGCGGCCGCCGAAGCGAAGCCCAGCGCGCTGCAGGAGCTGGTGGAGATCATCAAGACGGTGGCTGTGGCCCTGGCCATCGCCCTGGTGCTGCGGGTGGTGTTCTTCCAGCCCTTCACCATTCCCTCGGCCTCCATGGAGCCCAATCTGTACGAGGGCGACTACATCGTGGTGTCGAAGTACGCCTATGGCTGGTCGCAGCACTCGATCCCGTTCAGTCCGCCGCTGTTCCAGGGGCGGGTGTTCGAGCGGACGCCGAAACGGGGCGACATCATCGTCTTCAAACTGCCGCGGGACGGCCACACCGACTACATCAAGCGCCTGATCGGCCTGCCCGGCGACCGGGTGCAGGTGCGCGGCGGCGTCGTCTATATCAACGGCGACCAGGTTCCCCGGGTCCAGACCGCCAACGTTGACGAGATGACCGGGTACGCCGTCCAGCAGTTCCGCGAAACCCTGCCCGAGGGGCGGCAGATCCGGGTCAACGACTTTGGGCCCAACGGAGATCTGGACGACACCGCGCTGATGGTGGTGCCCCAGGGCCACTACTTCTTCATGGGCGACAACCGCGACAATTCACAGGACAGCCGCCTCGACCCTTCGGTCGGTGTGGGGTTCGTGCCGGCGGCGAATCTGGTCGGCCGGGCCGAGGTGATCCTGTTGTCCTGGAGGCAGGGGGCTTCGCTCTTCAAGCCCTGGACCTGGGTGCTGAACCTGCGGCCCAGCCGGTTCTTCAAGGGCCTGCGCTGACGCTTGCCGCATCCGGGCCGAGCGTCTAGCTATCCGCGGGTCCGGCTTTCCCGGGCGGACCGCAGGGACGGCGCATGAGCGACGACGCGCAGGAAGCCGCGAAACCGGCCAATTCGGGCGCGCTGCACGAGACCGTCGAGGTGGTCAAGACGGTGCTCTACGCCCTGGCGATCGCGCTGGTGCTGCGCATCGTGCTGTTTCAGCCCTTCACCATACCCAGCGCCTCGATGGTCCCCAACCTGCTGGTGGGCGACTATGTCATCGTCTCGAAATCCGCCTATGGCTGGTCGCGCCACGCCATTCCGTTCAGCCCGCCGCTGTTCGAGGGCCGCATCTTCGCGCGCGAACCGGCGCGCGGCGACGTCATCGTCTTCAAGCTGCCGCGCGATGGCCGCACCGACTATGTCAAACGGCTGATCGGCCTGCCGGGGGATCGCATCGATGTGCGCGGCGGGGCGCTATACATCAACGCGCGGATGGTTCCGCGCCAGCCGATCTCGCCAGGTCCAGGCGGCGTGGCGCGGTTCCGCGAAACACTGCCCAACGGCGTCGCCTACATCGTCCACGACTTTGGGCCGGACGGCGACTTTGACGACGTGGGCGGCTATATCGTGCCGGAGGACCATTATTTCTTCATGGGCGACAATCGGGACAATTCGCAGGATAGCCGCGCGCCGGAGGCGGTGGGCGTGGGCTATGTCCCGGCGGTGAACTTGGAGGGCAAGGCCCTGTGGGTGCTGCTGTCCTGGGACGAGGGCGCGTCGCTGTTCAAGCCCTGGACCTGGGTCACCAAGGCGCGCGCCGGGCGGTCTTTCCGCGCCGTCCAATGAACACCCGAACCGACGCCATCGCCCAGCTTGAGCAGGCCATCGGCTACCGGTTCACGGACCGCGAACTGCTGGACCGCGCGCTCACCCATTCCAGCGTCGGCGACGGCGCCCGCGCCGTCAGCCACTATCAG
The DNA here is from genome assembly GCA_964202685.1 of Caulobacterales bacterium. GTDB lineage: Bacteria > Pseudomonadota > Alphaproteobacteria > Caulobacterales > Caulobacteraceae > Phenylobacterium. The sequence goes on along the minus strand of CAXNKO010000304.1, from coordinate 294 downwards.
CGTCTGGAGTTCCTCGGCGACCGGGTGCTGAACCTGCTGGCCGCCGAGCGGCTGATGCTGGACGCCGACGCTGAGGAGGGCGAGATGTCCCGGCGCATGGCGGCCCTGGTCAGCACCACCACCTGCGCGCGGGTGGCGCGGCGGATCGGGTTGGCGCCGGCGCTGAGGCTCTCGCCCAGCGCCACCAAGGTGGGGGCGAGAGACTCCGACAACGTGCTGGGCGACGCCTGCGAGGCCCTGATCGGGGCCATCTACATGGACGCCGGGCTGGAGGGCGCGCGCGGCTTCTTCGGT
>CAXNKO010000303.1:0-3668 GCA_964202685.1 Caulobacterales bacterium | reverse complement strand
CCAGGGTGGTGTCGGGGCGGTTGCACTCGTCGCGCTCCACCACATAGTCGACGATGCTCTCGGCCTTGGTCGCCTTGTCGACCACCTTCATCCGGGTGGCCATGGGGACGATCTCGTCCTTGAACTTGCCGGCCTGCTGGGCCGCGGCGGTGCGCATCTGCGACTCGTAGGAGTACTCGTCCTGATATTGCCGGGTGACATTGTAGCGCTTGGCGACGATGTCGGCGGTGTCGATCATGGCCATGAAGATGGCCGGGGCGATCTCCAGCAGCTGCGGATCCTGGTTGTCGCTTTCCTCGCGCGGTTGGCGCAACGACAGGGATTCCACCCCGCCGGCCGCCAGCACGTCGACGCCGTCGTTGCGGATGGCGTTGGCGGCCATGGCGATGGACTGGGTTCCCGAGGAGCAGAAGCGGTTGATGGTCACGCCCGAGGTGGTGATCGGCAGGCCGGCCAGCAGGCTCGCCTGGCGGCCCAGGTTGCCGGCGCCGTGGGCGATGTTGCCCAGGTAGACGTCCTCCACCGCCTCCTTCTCGATTCCCGCCTTGGCCACCGCATGCTTCAGCGCATGGGCGGCCATGGTGACGGTGGGGGTCATGTTGAAGCCGCCCCGTTGCGACTTGGCCAGGCCCGTGCGGGCATAGGAAACGACGACGGCTTCGCGCATGGGCGGCCCTTCCTGAAAATCTGTCGCGGCCGCCTCGTGCGCCGGGCCGCTGGACGCAAGGGGCAACCTTTGCATCGTCGGGCGTAAATGGCTAGAGCGTGACAGCCTCAAGTGGATACCGGTTGAGGCGCCCGTCACGCTCTACACTTATGAAGATAGACCCCTTTTTATCCGGTTCAGGTGTTTCCACCAGAACCGGAAAGGGTCTAGGGACGGGCGACGCGCGCATTCTCGAGGACCTCATGGCGGTTGCGAATTTCAGCCGGACCCGGCGCCTGGCGGGGGCGCTCGCCGCCTGCGCCCTGGTGCTCTGCGCCTGCGCCGATCGGGGCGACGTCGAGAAGGCGCCCCTGCCCGGCGACCGGGCGGTGGCCAGGGTGGACGGCCGCACGGTCTGGGCGTCGGATGTCAAGCGCGAGGCGGTGGCCCAGGGCCTGATCGGCGAGGGCGAACCCCTGGACCTCTCCTCGGACCTGTTTCACCGGGTGATGGACGAGGTGGTCGATCAGCGGCTGCTGGCCGCCGAGGCCATCAAGCGCAAGCTCGACAAGGATCCGGCCGCCCAGCGGCGGCTGGCGGCGGCGCGCGAACGCATCCTCGGCGACATGCTGGTGGAGCGCGAGGTCACCGGCGCGGTGGATGAAGCCGCCGTGCGCGGCCTCTACCAGGAGCAGCTCAAACTGGCCAAGCAGTCGGAGCAGATCCGCGCCCGCCAGATCGTCGTCGCCGCGGTGGGCGACGCCGAGGCGGTCAAGAACCTGCTGGACAGCGGCGCCGCCTTCGAGGCCCTGGCCATGGAGCGCTCCATCGACGCGGCCACCCGCTTCAGTGGCGGCGACCTGGGCTACTTCACCACCGACGTGATGCCGGCCGCCTACGACACCGCCCTGAAGACCGCCAAGGTCGGCGAGGTGGTCGGGCCCTTCCAGGTGGAGGGCGGCTGGGCGGTGGTGAAGGTGGAGGACCGCAAGCTCGAGGATCCCATCAGCCTCGACGCCGCGCGGCCGCAGATCGTCCGCTTCCTGACCTATGACCAGATCCGCGATCTGCTCGAGAAACTGCGCAGCCGCTCCAAGATCGAGCCGCTGTTGGCGCCGACCCCGGCGACCCCGGGCAAGCCGCGTGAGCCGGCTACGGCCCCGCCGGCCGCCGCGCCCGCGCCGCCGCCAACGCCCGTTCCGCCGCCACCGCCGGCTCCCGCCGCCGAGGGGCTGCGCAAATGACCCGCAAGCCGACAACACGCGGGGCTGGCGGCCGCGCGTCCAAGACTACCGAGGCCGCCGTGGGCCCGGTCGAGGCGGTGGGTCAAACCCTGGAGCGGGCCCTCGATCCCCTCGCCGCGGCGCTGAAGCGTGCGGCGCTGCGGCGGGCCGACAAGCTGAGCCGGACGCCCGCGCCCGCCAACACCCCCGCGCCGGCGCTGGTCTCCCCCCTGGCCGTACCGTTCCCGGCCATCGCGCCGATCGCCGGGGTCGAGATGGCGACCGGCTGCGCCGGGTTCTACAAGCATGAGCGGCCGGACCTGCTGCTGATGCGCTTCGCCGAGGGGACCACGGCGGCGGGCGTCTTCACCCGCCATGGGGTGGGCTCCGCGCCGGTGGACTGGTGCCAGCGCCAGCTGGCCGCCGCCAAGGGTGAGGATATCCGCGCCCTGGTGGTCAACGCCGGCTGCGCCAATTCCTTCACCGGCAAGCCCGGCGCCGATGCGGTGCGGCGGGTGGCGGCCGGGGTGGCCAAGCGCTTCGACTGCCGCCAGCGCGACGTGATGGCCGCCTCCACCGGGGTGATCGGGGTGCTGCTGGACGACGGCAAGATCGTCCAGAAGCTGCCGGAGCTGGACGGGCGGCTCACCGAGGACGGCTGGGAGGACGCCGCCCGGGCGATCATGACCACCGACACCTTCCCCAAGGGCGCTGTGGCCGAGGCCGAGATCGACGGGGTCAAGGTGCGCATCGCCGGCATCGCCAAGGGCTCCGGCATGATCGCCCCGGACATGGCCACCATGCTGGCCTTCGTGGCCACCGACGCGGCCATCGCGCCGGCGGCGCTGCAGACCCTGGTCAGCCTCTATACCCGCTCGACCTTCAACTGCGTGACCGTGGACGGCGACCGCTCCACCAACGACACCCTGTTGATGTTCGCCACCGGCCAGTCGGGGGCGCCCAGGATCGGCCGGGCCGGGGACCGCCGGCTGGCCGACTTCCGCGACAAGCTGGAGGCGGTGCTGCTGGACCTGGCCCTGCAGCTGGTGCGCGACGGGGAGGGGGCCAGCAAGTTCGTCAAGGTCACCGTCACCGGGGCGGAGAACGCCGTCTCGGCGCGGAAGATCGCGCGGACCATCTGCGATAGCCCGCTGGTCAAGACCGCCTTCGCCGGCGAGGACGCCAACTGGGGCCGCCTCGTCATGGCCGTGGGCCGGGCCGACGAGCCGGTGGATCGCGACCGCATGAGCGTCAGCTTCGGCCCCCTGACAGCGGCCCAGGACGGCCTGGTCTCGCCCACCTATGACGAGGCCAAGATGAGCGCCTACATGAAGCGCCAGGAGCTGGAGGTGTCGGTGGACGTGGGCGTCGGCCGCTGGGCCGCGACCATGTGGACCTGCGACCTGACCAAGCGCTACGTGGAGATCAACGGCGACTACCGCAGCTGAGCCGCCAGCCGCCAGGCGCACCAGACGCCAAGGAGGCCCGGCGGCAGGGCGGCGGCGAACACCCAGAAACCGGTCGCCTGGGCGGCCTCGCGGGTCAGGGTCTCGCCGGTCGCGCCAACCAGATTGGCCACCGCCCCGGTGAGCGCGGCGCCGACCGCGGTCCCGGTCTGCTGCACGCAGACCAGGGCGGAGGACGCCACCGCGCGCTCGGCCGGGGGCGACCCCATCAGCACCGCCTGGCTCATGAACGCCCAGGCGAGGCCAAATCCCGCCCCCTGCAGGCCGCTCAAGGCGATCACCGCGGCGAACGGTCCGTCCCGGAACAGGGCGGCCAGGCCGATCAGTGTCGCC
>CAXNKO010000302.1:0-3680 GCA_964202685.1 Caulobacterales bacterium | reverse complement strand
CGATTTCACCGCCACCGACATAACCCCGGCGCTGACCGCGTAGATCGCCGCGCCGGCCCGGCCTAACCCCGCGCCATCGGATTGGGCGTCGGCGCCGCCACCCGCCGCAGTGTGTTCAGGTCGGTGTGGTGGAAGGGTTCAGCGCGTCCGCGCACCCTCAGCACCGTGTCCTCGAAATAGGACCAGCTGTCGTCGGGGTTCACCGTCACTTCCATGCGGAACGACTCGGTGCGAAAGGCCTGCTCCAGGAAGCCGGTGGAACAGATGCCGTTCTCGGTGGAGCCCCGCCTCGCCGTGACCTCGAAGCGGGTGGCGTCGGCGGCGGCATGGCCCTGGGCCAGCACCACCTGGCCGCTGGGGATGGTCAGCGTGTGGGTGATCAGGCCGCTGGCCGGCTCCCACAGCCAGTAGCCCACCTGGTCGTGGTAGGTTTCCGTCTCGCCGGGCTTCACCACATGCACATGGTAGCGCAGACCATAGAACAGCTGCGGACCGTTGGACTGAGGGTCGGTGGGCTGGGCCTCGATGCGCTCCACATAGGCCTGGCGGCGGTCGGCGGGCTCGAACGGATTGACGTCCAGGCCCTTGGTCCCCTCCCACACCCCGGCGGTGCCGCGTAGAGGCCCCAGATTGGCCAGGGTGTCGGGGTCGATGTCGGCCTGTTCGGTGAAGATGTCGGCGGGAACGTCGGTCACGGCGATCTCCTGGGCGTTGGGATCAGTGGGGGGCGTCGCCGGCGCGGCGTTTGCGCGGCCGCGCAACCGTGGCCAGCACCGGGGCCCCGAACAGGTCGGTCTGCACCGCCGCCGGCTCCGGCTCCGCCCGGCGGCTGAGCAGGAACAGCGCCTGTTCGGAACGCCAGTTCTCCACCGCCCGGCTGGGGTCGATGGCCCGCGCCGGTCGCCCGGCCGACAGCGCCGCGCAGGCGTCGATGCGCAGGTCCAGGCTGCGGCACAGGTCGGTGAAGTCGGCGATGGTGCACAGGTGGATGTTGGGGGTCGACCACCAGGGCTCCGGCAGGGCCGGGGTCTCCGGCATCCGCCCGCGGAACATGAGCGACATCCGCACCCGCCAGTGGCCGAAGTTGGGCAGGCTGACCACCGCCCGGCCGGCGATGCGCAGCAGTTCGGACAGCACATGTTTCGGATCGCGCATGGACTGCAGGGTGTCGGACAGCACCGCATAGTCGAAGGCCCGGGTGGGAAAGTCGTCCAGATCGTGGTCGGCGTCGCCCTGCACCACCGCCAGGCCCCGCGCCAGGCAGGCGGACACCCCCGCCGGGCTTAGCTCCAACCCCTGGCCGTCGACCCCCTTCTCGCGGATCAGCAGTTCCAGCAGCGCGCCATCGCCGCAGCCCACGTCCAGCACCCGCGCGCCCGGCCGCACCAGCCGCAGGATCTCGCGGAAATCCTCGCGCAGCGGCGTCATTCCAGGCCCCGCAGCTCGGCGGCCGAGGCGAAGAAGCCGCGCAGGGTCTGGTCCAGCTGCGGCTCGTCGAGGAAGAAGGCGTCGTGGCCCTTGTCGGTCTCGATTTCCACGAAGCTGGCCCGGCAGCCGGCGGCGCTCAGCGCGCGCACGATGATCCGGCTCTCGGCGGTGGAATAGAGCCAGTCCGAGGAGAACGACAGCACGCAGAAGCGCACATGCCGCGCGCCGGCGAACCCCTGCGCCAGCACCCCGCCGTGGCCCGCCGCCAGGTCGAAATAGTCCAGCGCCCGGGTGATGTAGAGATAGGAGTTGGCGTCGAAGCGGTCGACGAAACTGGCCCCCTGGTGACGCAGGTAGCTCTCCACCTGAAAGTCGGCGTCGAAGCCCCAGCTGAGGCCGTCGCGCTGCAGCTCGCGGCCGAACTTGCGCTGCAGGGCGGCCTCGGAGAGGTAGGTGATGTGGGCGGCCATCCGCGCCACCGCCAGCCCCTTCTCCGGGCGCACCCCGGCCGCCTCATAGGCCCCGCCGCGCCAGTCCGGGTCGGCCATGATCGCCTGGCGGCCCACCTCGTGGAAGGCGATGTTCTGGGCCGAGTGCTTGGCTGCCGCGCCGACGCAAACCGCCGAGAACAGTTTCTGCGGATAGTCCGCCGCCCACTGCAGCACCTGCATGCCGCCCATGGAGCCGCCGATCACCGCGAACAGGCTGTCGATGCCCAGGGCCTCGATCAGCATCGCCTGGGCGCGGACCATGTCGGCGATGGTGATCACCGGGAATGTCAGGCCATAGGGCGCCCCGGTGGCCGGATCGATGGACGCTGGCCCGGTGGTCCCCATGCAGCCCCCCACCACATTGGAGCAGATGATGAAATAACGCTCCGGATCCAGCGGCAGGCCCGGCCCGATCACCCGCGCCCACCAGCCGGGCTTGCCGGTGATCGGGTGGGTCGAGGCCGCGTGCTGGTCGCCGGTCAGCGCATGGCAGACCAGGATGGCGTTGGACCTGGCTTCGTTCAGCCGGCCGTAGGTCTTGTAGGCGATCTCCAGCGGCGCCAGCACCGCGCCGGAGTCCAGCCGCAACGGCCGGTGGTCGGGAAACCGCCAGGTCCCGCCGCCGTCGCCATCGCCGGGGATCGCCGCCTGTGCCGTGGGGGTGGTCATGGCCCGCCTTGGACCGCCAAGCCCCACCGCTGTCAACCGCTTCGCGCCGGACCGATCCACGGCTACGATGGGTGCGAGGTGGCGCGGGAGCGACCATGGACCGCCTGATCCTGTTCCGGCACGGCAAGGCTGAGGGCGCCGCCGCCTCCGGCCGCGACGTCGACCGCCGGCTGACCGCGCGCGGCGTGGGCGAATCCGCCGACACGGCTCGCCGGCTGGCGGCCCTGGGCCTGGGCCTGGGCCTGGGCCTGGGCCTGGGCCCGGTCCTGGCCCTGGTCAGCCCCGCCGCCCGGGCGCGGCAGACCTGGGCCGCCGCCCAACCCCTGCTGCCAGCCGCCGAAACCCGCGAGGCGCGCGGCCTCTACAACGCCGAGGCCCGCGACATCGCCGCCATCGTCAGCGAGGCCGCCGCCGGCTGCACCGGCGCGGTGATCGTCGTCGCCCACAATCCCGGCCTGCACGACCTGGCCCTGCGGCTGCTGGCCGAGGCCCGCGCGCCAGCCCCGGCCCTGCCCCAGGCCCTGGCCCGCCTCGCCACCGGCCTCCCCACCGCCGCCGCCGCGGTGTTCCGCTTCGACCCGACAGGTCGGCCGGTGTTCGAGACGCTGGTGCTGGGGGCACCATCGGAGTGAGCCCCATCCCTGGGTCATATTCCCTCGCACAGTTATACGACCGGAATTGACGTAGAGGATGTTGCAACGGTTGTCGCCGTAGTTCCGGGCTGCGACTGGCCGCCTACATCCGCGCCGGCGCCTCGATGCCCAGCAGGTCCAGGGCCAGTTCCAGCTGCGTCAGCGCCGCCTGCGCCAGGGCCAGCCTTGACCCCTTCGCCTCTGTCGTCGGCGCCGCCAGGATCGGGCACGCCGCGTAGAATTTCGAGAACGCCTGGGCCAGCCGATAGGCGTGTTCGGCCACCGCATTGGGGGCCTTCTTGTCGTAGGCGTCGGCGACCGCCTGGTCGAAGGCGTCGAGCACCAGGGTGAGGTCGCGTTCGGCCGGCTCGGCCACCGTCACCTGGCCGGCCTTGGACCCCTCGCCCTCGGCCTTGCGCAGCAGGGATTTCACCCGGACCGCCTGATAGAGCAGATAGGG
>CAXNKO010000301.1:0-3695 GCA_964202685.1 Caulobacterales bacterium | reverse complement strand
CCGGGGCGCCGGCGGCGGCGCCGGTGTTCGCCGGGCGGTGGGGCAATCCGGTGCTGCTGGGCGCGGCGCTGATTCCTCGGCTTGCCGGCTTGCACGGCGACCAGGGCGCGCGGCCGCTGATCCAGGCCCTGGGCGCGGCCCTGGCCCTGGTGGAGGCCCCTGACGACGGGGTGCTGTTCGACGTGGACCAGCGGGGCGATCTGGACGATGGTCGTACTTAGTCGTACTATTGCGCACTTTCGCCGGAGGTCCAGATGTCAAAAGTCGCCAAACTGTCCATCGCGCTGACGGGAGAAATGGCCGAGGCCGTGCGGGTTGCGGTGCAGGCCGGCGACTACGCCTCTACCAGCGAGGTCATCCGCGATGCGCTGCGCGACTGGAGCGAGAAGCGGCAGGACCGGGCGGCCGCCATCGCCCACGCCCGGAGGCTCATTCAAGACGGCCTGGAAAGCGGGGCCCCGCAAGAGCCGGAGCCCCTGGAGGAGATGCTGGCGAGGAACCGCCGCAGACTAGCGCAAGACCGTGCCGCTCAGACGTAGGCGCCTTCCCGCCGCGGTCGCGGACCTGGACGACATATGGTCCGCGATCGCCATCGACAGCGTTGACGCAGCTGAAAGGCTGATCGGTCGTCTGTGGGACGCGGAGGTGCGCCTCGCCGAGTTTCCAGAGCTCGGTCGGCGGCGGGATGAACTCTTCAACGGCCTTCGGGGCTGGCCGGTGGGAAGCTATCTGATCTTCTACATCGCCAGCGCCGACGACATCCTGATCGTCCGGATCCTGCACGGCGCCCGAGACCTCGGTGGGCTGTTCGCCACCGAGTGAAGGCTTCGCGGCCATCTACCCCCGCACGAACGGCAGGGCGCTGGTCGGCCTTCCGGTCAGCGCCAGCAGGGCGTTGGCCACCGCCGGTACGATCACCGGGGTTCCGGGTTCGCCGACGCCGCTGGGCTTGGCCGCGGAGGCAACGATGTAGGTCTCCACCCTGGGGGCCTCGGAATTGCGCAGCACCCGGTAGCCGTCGAAATTGGTCTGTTCGACCACGCCGTCCTTGAGGGTGATGGCGCCGAACAGGGCCGCCGACAGGCCGTAGCAGGTCCCGCCCTCCATCTGCGCGGCGATCTGGTCCGGCGAGATGGCGGTTCCGCAGTCGATGGCGGTGACGACGCGACCCACCTTGGGGGCGCCGTCCACCAGCCGGACCTCGGCGATCTGGGCCACCACCGAGCCGAAGCTTTCGTGCACCGCCACGCCCCGCGTCCAGCCGTCAGGGGCCGGTTCGGTCCAGCCGGCCTTGGCGACCGCCAGATCGAGGGCGGCCAGATGCCGTTTCGCCCCGGCCTTTTGATAGAGGGCGCGCCGGTATTCCACCGGGTCCTTGCCGGCCCGGCGCGCCAGCTGGTCGATGGTGTGCTCCATGACGAAGGCGGTGTGGGTCGCCCCCACCGAGCGCCAGAAGGAGATCGGCACGCCGACTTTCGGTGACAGCAGCTGGGCGTCGACCACTGGCGTCGCCGTCAGGTAGGGCGAGCCCTTGACCCCCTCGATGGAGGTCATGTCCGGGCCCTTGCCGCCGATGGGCGAGCCGCCGAGGATGGATTGGGTGACCAGGCGATGGCGCCAGGCGGCGGGGAAGCCGTCCTTGTCGAGGCTGATGCGGACGGCATGGTGGGTCAGCGGCCGGTAGCTGCCGGCGGCCATGTCGTCCTCCCGGGTCCAGACCAGTTTCACCGGCGTCTTCTTGCCGACCTTCTTGGCGATCTGCACGCACTCGACCACATAGTCCGACTTCAGGCTGGAGCGGCGGCCGAAGGAGCCGCCGGCGAACAGGGTCTCGATCTCGATCGATCCCGGTAGGGCGCCGACGACCATGGCGGCGTTGAGCTGGTCAAGGGTCGGGGCCTGGGCGCCGTAGATCAGCCGGGTGTTCCCCCCATCGACGATGGCCACGCAGTTCATCGGCTCCATGGGAGCGTGGGCCAGATAGGGAAAATCGTAGTGGGCCTCGAAGGCCTCGCTGTCCGCGGCGGGGAGTGTTCCCTTGGAATCGAAGGCCTGCCACTTGAGCTTGTCGGGGGGCGTGCGGCCGGCGGCCAGGGCGCGGTACTGGGCGAGGATCTGGTCGCTGCCGCGGCGTTCGGCCTTGGTTTCGTCCCACACCACCTTCAGGGCGTCGCGGCCCTGGCGGGCGGCCCAGGTTCCCTTGGCCACCACGGCGACACCGGAGGGGATCTGATGGACGCCGACGACGCCGGGGACCTTCAGCGCCGCGGCGGCGTCGAAGGATTTCACCTTGGCCCCGAAGCGCGGGGGATGAGCGACCATGGCGGTCAGCATGCCCGGCAGCTGCACGTCCTGGGTGAACCGCGCCGCGCCCTCGCTCTTGATCCGGGAGTCCTTGCGCCGCACCCGGTCGGTTCCGATCAGGGTGAAGCGGGCGGGGTCCTTCAGAACCGGCGTCTCGGGCGGCGTGCGCTTGGCGGCGTCGGCGATCAGCTCGCCGAATCCGGCGGTCTTACCCGACGGGTGGGCGACCACGCCGTCCGTCACCGTGACCTCGGCGGCCGGGACCTCCCAGCGGGCGGCCGCGGCCTCGACGAACATGGCCCGCGCCGACGCGCCGGCCTTGCGCAGCTGGTCCCAGGAGTTGGGGATGGCCGAGGAACCGCCCACCCCCTGGATGCCCATCATCAGGGTGTTGCCATAGGTCTTGGTGTCGGCGGGGGCCTGAACGACCAGGACCTTCGACCAGTCGGCGTCCAGTTCCTCCGCGACAATGGCGGCCAGGCCGGCGTGATTGCCCTGGCCGAACTCGATGTGTTTGGAAACCACGGTCACCATCCCGTCCGGCGCGATGCGGATGAACGGGCCGAAGGCGCCGTAATCCGGCTTGGGGGCGCCGGCGCCCATGATCTTGGCCGGCGAACAGCCGACCACCAGCGATCCGCCGAGCAGGGCGGCGGCGACCACCAGGTCGCGGCGGCTGGGGGCCGGGGCCCCGGAGAGCATGCGCGGGCTCATGCCTGACCTCCCTGGGCCACGTCCTTGATGGCGGCGCGGATGCGCTGATAGGTCCCGCAGCGGCAGATCACCCCGTCCATGGCCGCGTCGATGTCGGCGTCGGCGGGTTTGGGTTTCGCGGCCAGCAGGGCGACCGCGGTCATGATCTGGCCCGACTGGCAGTAGCCGCACTGGGGCACGTCGTGCTTCACCCAGGCCGCCTGCAGCGGGTGGGTCCCGCCAAGACTCTCGATGGTGGCGATCTTCACCCCGGCCAGGTCGCCCACCGGGGTCACGCAGGCCCGGATCGGGCCGCCATCCGCCAGCACCGTGCAGGCGCCGCACTGGGCGATTCCGCAGCCGTATTTCGTGCCGGTCAGCTTCAGTTCATCCCGCAGCACCCATAACAGGGGCGTGTCCGCCGCGGCCTCCACGCTCACGGCCTTGCCATTGACGTCCAGCGTCAGCGCCATGGAGTCTCTCCCGATGCAGTTGACGAGTCTTAACGCCGTTCGTCGGGGCCGGTAAGAGCATGCTGATGGCTGTTGTCCGCCCGCGCCGCCGCCACCGCGGTCTGGATGAATCCGTCGTCGTCGCTGGCCACGAAGGCCAGGGCCGCGCCGGCGTAGGTCCCCGGCAGAGCGGCGTCAGCGCCCTCGACCCTGACCACCGTGGCCGGCGAGCCCGCGAACAGCCGC
>CAXNKO010000300.1:0-3705 GCA_964202685.1 Caulobacterales bacterium | reverse complement strand
CTGAAGATCGTCGAGGGCCCGATGGCGCCGGTGATCGAGGATGCGGCGTTCCTGAAGCAGGCCGCCGACCTGCTGCCGCCGCTGCCGTGGGACGAGGAGTCCTGGGGCGAGTGGTCCGCCGCGATCAAGCAGGCCACCGGCCGCAAGGGCCGCGAACTGTTCCACCCGCTGAGGTTGGCGCTCACCGGGCGCGAGCAGGGGCCGGAAATGAAGCTGCTGCTGCCACTGATCGGCCCGAAGCGGGTGCGGGAGCGGTTGTTACCTCAAGAGTTAGTGGCCTCCCGGCGAAAGCCGGGACCCAGTGATCGTAGGGGTCAGCCTTTTCCCCGTTCTGGGTCCCGGCTTTCGCCGGGATGACAACTTTGGTTTGTGCATAAAATGCACTTTGTGCATCTGGTGCACACTGGATTGTGCATAAAACGCACCTTTCCTTGCCGCCAACGGCCCCTTGCGTTATAGCCCCACGACCTTACCGCTGGCAGAACCATGGACCTGACGATCTACAATTCCCTGACGCGGGAAAAGCAGCGCTTCGAGCCGATCGACGAGAGCAATGTGCGGCTCTACGTCTGCGGCCCGACGGTCTATGACTTGGCCCACATCGGCAATGCGCGGCCGGTCGTGGTGTTCGACGTGCTGTTCCGGGTGCTGCGCGACCTCTATGGCGCCAACGCGGTCACCTATGTCCGCAACATCACCGACGTGGACGACAAGATCAACGCGCGGGCCAAGGAGTCGGGCGAGGACATCCGGACGATCACCGAGCGCACCGTCGCCGCCTATCACGAGGACATGGACGCGCTGGGCGCGTTGCGGCCGACCATCGAGCCGAGAGCGACCGAGCACATCGAGCAGATGATCGCGATGACGCAGAAGCTGATCGAGCGCGGCCATGCCTACGAGGCCGAAGGCCACGTGGTGTTCGCGGTGTCGAGCGACCCGAGCTACGGCCAGCTTTCCGGCCGCTCCATGGACGAGATGATCGCCGGTGCCCGCGTCGAAGTGGCGCCCTACAAGAAGGACCCCGCCGACTTCGTGCTGTGGAAGCCGTCGACGCCGGACCTGCCGGGCTGGGACAGTCCGTGGGGACGCGGCCGGCCCGGCTGGCACCTCGAATGCTCGGCCATGAGCGAAGTCCACCTCGGCGAGGTGTTCGACATCCATGGCGGCGGCATCGACCTGATCTTCCCCCACCATGAGAACGAGGTGGCGCAGAGCGCCTGCGCCCATTCGGGGCAGCCCCACGCGCGCTACTGGATGCACAACGGCTTCCTGATGGTGGAAGGCGAGAAGATGTCCAAGTCGCTGGGCAACTTCTTCACCGTGCGCGACCTGCTGGCCGACTGGCCGGGCGAGGTGCTGCGCTACACCATGCTGGCGACCCATTACCGCCAGCCGATCGACTGGACCAGGGCGGGCATGCAGCAGGCGCGAGAAAGCCTGGACCGGCTCTATCGGGCGTTGAAGGCGTTCGAGGATATCGAGACCGACGAGGCCGATATTCCCGAAAGCGTGCTGGCGCCGCTGCTCGACGACCTGAACACGCCGCTGGCGCTCGCCGCGCTGCACGAGCTCGCCACCCGGGCCAACAAGGCCAAGAACGACCCGACGCGCGGCATGTACAAGGCGATGCTGCTGGCCGGCGGCCAGGCGCTCGGCCTGTTCGGCAGCGATCCGGACGGCTGGCTGAAGCGCCGCGACGGCAACGCCGACGGCCCGACCGAGGCCGAGATCGAGCAGCTCATCGCCGACCGCATCGCCGCGCGCCAGAACAAGGACTTCGGCGAGGCCGACCGAATTAGGGGCACCCTTGCCGCGCAGGGCATCATCCTCGAAGATGGCCCGCAGGGGACCACCTGGCGGCGAGGGTAGCGAATTTCTGGTCCAAAACCCCTTCGGGGTGAACGGAATTGAGGCGGTAGTGTAAGCTGCCGCCCGTGCCCAGGCAGCCCTCGGGGCTCCGGCACACGGGACGAGAAAGACACGAACATGGCCCGCGAGAGGCTTTATCTATTCGACACCACGCTGCGCGACGGCGCCCAGACCCAGGGCGTCGACTTTTCCGTGCACGACAAGCAGCGCATCGCCGCCGAGCTGGACGCGCTGGGGCTGGACTACATCGAGGGTGGCTGGCCGGGAGCCAACCCGACCGACACCGAGTTCTTCGCCGCGCCGCCCAAGCTCAAGCATGCGACGTTTACCGCGTTCGGCATGACCCAGCGGCCCGGCCAGAGCGCCGCCAACGATCCGGGGCTTTCGGCGCTGCTGAATACGGATGCGCCGGCCGTGTGCATCGTCGGCAAGAGCTGGGACTACCAGGTCGACGTGGCGCTGGGCATCCCGCGCGAGGAGAACGTGGCGATCATCGGATCGTCCATCGCCGAGATCAAACGGCGCGGCCGCGAGCCCATGCTCGACGCCGAGCACTTCTTCGACGGCTTCAAGGCCAACCGGGCCTATGCAATGGAGTGCCTTCACGCGGCCGCCGAAGCGGGCGCGCGCTGGGTGGTGCTGTGCGACACCAATGGCGGCACGCTGCCGCACGAGGTCTCGCGCATCGTCGCCGAGGTGGTGAAGGAAATCCCCGGCGAGCGGCTGGGCATCCACGCCCACAACGATACAGAGAACGCGGTCGCCAACTCGCTGGCGGCCATCCTGGGCGGCGTGCGCCAGCTCCAGGGCACCATCAATGGGCTGGGCGAGCGCTGCGGCAACGCCAACCTGATCTCGCTGATCCCGACGCTGATGCTGAAGCCCGAATGCGCCGAGCGGTTCGAGACCGGCATTCCGCAGGGGAACCTGCGCAAGCTCAAGCACGTCTCGCACGTGCTGGACGAAATCCTCAACCGCGCGCCCAACCGGCACCAGGCCTATGTCGGCGATAACGCCTTCGCCCACAAAGGCGGGCTGCACGCCTCGGCCGTCGCCAAGGACCCGCACACCTACGAGCACGTGGCGCCCGAGTCCGTCGGCAACGCGCGCAAGATCCTGGTGTCGAACCAGGCCGGCCGCTCCAACATCATCCAGCGGCTCGACGAACTGGGGCTGACCGTACCCAACAATCATCCCGGCATCAGCCGCCTGCTCGACGAGGTGAAGGAAGCCGAGTCCCAGGGCCTGTCCTATGACGGCGCCGAGGCCAGCTTCGAGCTGCTCGCCCGCCGCGCGCTGGGCCAGATGCCGCGGTTCTTCGACACCCAGAGTTACCGCGTGCTGGTGGAGCGCCGCCACAATGCCGCGGGCGAGATGATCACCGTCGCCGAAGCCACCGTGAAGCTGACGGTCGACGGCGAGAACCTGATCTCGGCCGGCGAAGGCAATGGCCCGGTCAACGCGCTCGACCAGGCGCTGCGCAAGGATCTGGGCCGCTATTCCTCGTTCATCGAGGACCTGCAGCTCATCGACTACAAGGTACGCATCCTCAACACCCGCGGCACAGAGGCCACGACGCGCGTGCTGATCGAAAGCGGCGATTCGCAAGGCAACCGCTGGTTCACCGTCGGCATCTCGCCCAACATCGTCGACGCGTCGTACCAGGCGCTCAACGACAGCCTGGTCTACAAGCTGCTGCGCGACGGCGCGCCGCCCGCGGGCAAGTAGCCGACAAACGATTTCATGGGATTTTGCGCAGCGCGCGGGGAGATCATTCCCTGTCGGCGCGGAGAGTGTTGCGCTGCAGCAACAGCCTCCGCGGCTGTCATGAAA
>CAXNKO010000299.1:0-3723 GCA_964202685.1 Caulobacterales bacterium | reverse complement strand
GCGGCGGGCCTGAGCGAAGCGGACCACTTTGCGATCAGGGCTGACGAACGGACGGGCCGACCGCTGGGCTCGACCGGGTTCGTGGCGGGTCTCGAGCAGCGTCTGGGCCGCACCCTGGCGCGCCAGAAGCCTGGACCGAAGGGGAAGACGAACGGAGCGGATAGTTAAGTATAGTGTCCCCGTAATTTCGGCGCACCCCTCAGCCGGGTGGCGGAGCAGCGACTGATCGCGTCCGCCTGGCGCGCCGGCGCCAGACCCTAGATCGCATCAGGAAAACACGATGACGACACTGGTGATTGTGGCGGCTCTGGCGACGGTCGCCTGCAGCGAGATCGGCGTGGAGTTGGTGGCCGGCGTCGACTATTCGCGCGGCGCCTATGATCTGCCCCGGGACACGGTGGTCTGGTCAGCGCCGGTCTCTGTGCTGATCGACCGTGGCGCCTGGACCGTGGCGGTCTCAGGCGGTTACGCGGTGGTCGATGGCCCGGCGACCCCGGGCGGCGCCGCCTTCAATCCCTCCGCCCTGACCACCCGCCGCCGTGGCCTCACCGACGTCACTGTCGATGTCTGGCGGACCGGCCGCTCCAGGGGCGGCGCGACGTGGTACAGCCTGGGCGGCGGATTCACCCTCCCCGTCGGCGACGCGGCCAAGGGCTTGGGGGTCGGCGACTCCGATCAATTCGTCCACGCCGAGGCCGGTCGCGATCTCGACCCCTACTACCTGGCCGGTGGTGTCACTTATCGATTCATCCACGATTCAGCCTGGCGCGACCCTGTCGGGGCCTGGGCCACCGCCCACCGCCGGGTGGGCGAGCGCCACATCCTGGGCGTGGGCGTCGACGCCAGCCAGAGACTGGGCCCGGGCCTGAGCGCCTCCCAAGGGGTTTCACTCTACGCCGGCCTCGGCTTGGATGCCGGGGGCGAGCTGAACCTCTACTACCGCGCCGGCGTCGGCCCCTCGGCCGGCGACCGCGCCCTGGGCTTCACCATCCGAAAGCCCCTTGGCGGGGGCAGGTAGGGCTATCATTTGCGGACAGGTTATCCGCACCCCTCTGCGGCGAAAAGCGGCGGCGAGCCGGACCTGGGTCACGCGAACGGCTCCGGTCGATTAAGTGCGCTGTCACCGAATTTACCCCTCCAGCGCCTCCGCGGGGGTGGCTTCCAGGTCCTCGGCGAGCGTCATGACCCCTTCGGCCACGCCGGGGGCCTGGGTCAGCACCTGGCTGGCGTAGAGGCGGGCGAGCGCGGCCTGGGTCTGGGCCCGGGGCTCGCCGGCGCAGGCCAGGGCCTGGCGGGCCAGGGTCCAGCCGCCGATGACGTCGCCGGCCAGGCGCAGGTAGGCGGTGGCGGCGCCCAGGCTGTCAGCGCCGCGGTGGGCGAGCAACCAGTCGGTGGCGCGCTCAAGGGCGCCGACGCCCGCGGCCAGGCGCTGGCCCACGGGCTCCAGTCCCGGGGTCCGGCCGAGGTCGGCGGCGGTGGCGGCCATGTCGGCTGAGAGCGCCCCCATGGCGGCGCCGGCGTCGTGGCCCAGCTTGCGGCCCACCAGGTCGATGGCCTGGATGCCGTTGGTCCCCTCATAGATCGGGGCGATGCGGGCGTCGCGGTAGTGCTGGGCGGCGCCGGTCTCCTCGATGAAGCCCATGCCGCCGTGGACCTGCACGCCCAGGGAGGCGACTTCGACCCCCATGTCGCTGCACCAGCCCTTGGCGATGGGGGTGAACAGTTCCTGCCGGGCGCGGGCGGCGTCGCGCTCGGCCGGGGAGGCGGCCAGGCGGGCCTGGTCGGCCAGCACGGCGGCCTCCAGGCACAGGCCGCGGCCGGCGGCGATCTTGGCCTTCATCAGCATCAGGCTGCGGCGCACGTCGGGATGATCATAGATGGCGGCGGGCTGCTCGGCCGACCACAGGGCGCGGCCCTGGCGGCGCTCGCGGGCGAAGGCCAGCGCCTGCTGGAAGGCCCGCTCGGCGATGGCCACCCCCTGGACGCCGACCTGCAGGCGCGCGGCGTTCATCATCACGAACATATGCGCCAGACCCTCGCCGGCGGTTCCCACCAGCTCGGCCTCGGCGTCTTCGAACAGCATGACACAGGTGGGCGAGCCGTGGATGCCCAGCTTGTGCTCGATGGAGGCCGGGCGCACCCCATTGGCCGCGCCGAGATTGCCCTGGGCGTCGATCCGCCGCTTGCCGGCCAGGAACAGGGAGATGCCCTTCACCCCGGGGGGGGCGTCGGGCAGGCGGGCCAGCACCAGGTGGCAGATGTTCTCCGTCATCTCGTGGTCGCCCCAGGTGATGAAGATCTTCTGACCGCTGAGGCGATAGCCGCCGGCCCCATCGGGCTCGGCGCGGGTGGTGACCGCGGCCAGGTCGGAGCCGGCCTGGGGTTCGGTGAGATTCATGGTCCCGGTCCATTCGCCGCTGACCAGCTTCGGCAGCACCAGCCGCTTCTGCCGTTCGGTGCCCTGGGCGGCCAGGGCCTCGATGGCGCCCTGGGAGAGGATCGGGCAGAGGCCGAAGGCCATGTTGGCGGCGCTGACCATCTCCATCACCGCCACGTCCAGAGCCCGCGGCAGGCCCTGGCCGCCGTGTTCGGGATCCGCCGACAGGCCCGGCCAGCCGCCGGCGGCATAGGCGCGGAAGGCCTCGGCGAACCCGGGCGGCGCGGTGACAGCGCCCTCGGCGTAGCGGGCCCGCTGCAGGTCGCCCACCCGGTTCAGCGGCGCCAGTTGTTCCTCGGCGAAGGCGCCGGCCGCATCCAGCACCGCGGCCACGGTGTCGTCGTCGAGGCCGGGAAAGCCTGCGGCGGCCAGGGCCGGATGGCCGGCGGCCCTCAGCGCCAGGGCGATGTCGCGGATGGGCGCGCGGTAGGTCATGGACGGATCCTCGGTGGATGTGGTCATTTAGGGCCAACCGGGGGGCCGGAGAAAGCCATGCGATCGAACCTTCTGGCCGGTCTTGCCCTCAGCCTGGCGCTGAATGGCGCCGCGGCGGCCGATCCGGTCACCCAGGACCCGGCCAAGGCGCCGCGGGGCGACTATGTGCTCGACAAGCGCCACGCCAGCCTGATCGCCCGCATCGGGCACATGGGCGGGTTCTCCAAGTTCACCCTGCGCTTCGACCGGCTGGAGGGCGGGTTCAGCTTTGATCCCGACGCCTGGACCGCCACCAAACTGACCATCACCGTCGACCCCAAGTCGGTGAACACCAATGTGCCGGGCTTCGACGCGACCCTCGCCGGGCCGCAGTATTTCAACGCCGAGCGGTTTCCCGCCATGAGCTTCGTCTCCACGGCGGTGGCGGGCGAGGCGGGCAAGGGCGTGGTGACCGGCGACCTGACCTTCCTGGGCAAGACCCTGCCGGTGACCTTCGAGGTGACCTTCAACGGCGCAGGCCCCGGGTTTCTGGGCATGGGCACGCGGATGGGCTTCTCCGGGACCGGCCAGATCAGGCGCTCGGACTTCGGGCTGAAGGTTCCCGCCGCCGGCGATGAGGTGGAGCTGGCCTTCGAGGTCGAGTTCGTGAAGAAATAGCCCATGGACCAAGCGCAATCCCGGCGGGACGCGCGCTACGGCGCCGTGGCCATCGTGCTGCACTGGGCGATCGCCGCGGCGATCCTGTTGCAGATGGCGCTGGCCTGGCGGATGGGCGGCCTGAAGGGGCCGGAGGCGTTCGCGGTCTTCCAGCTGCACAAGTCGGTGGGGATCACTATCCTGCTGGCCAGCCT
>CAXNKO010000298.1:0-3743 GCA_964202685.1 Caulobacterales bacterium | reverse complement strand
ATCTGGCCGCCGCCGCCGCCGTGGCCAGCGACGTGTGGCGGGTGACCATCATCCGTGGCGGCCAGGAGATCACCGCCACCTTCCGCACCTAGGCCGTGCTAGTATTCATTCCATGGCCGATCTCTTCGAAGCCGCCGGGCTGACGCCCCACGCGCCCGCGCCGCTGGCCGACCGCCTGCGGCCGCAACGGCTCGAGGATGTGGTGGGCCAGGACCATCTGCTGGGCGCCCAGGGCCCGATCCGCCGCATGGCCGAGGCCGGGCGGCTGTCTTCGATGATCCTCTGGGGTCCGCCTGGGACGGGCAAGACCACCATCGCCCGGCTGCTGGCCGACCACGGAGGCTATCAGCTGCACAGTTTCTCGGCGGTGTTCTCCGGCGTCGCCGACCTGAAGAAGGCCTTCGAGACCGCCCGCGCCCGCCGCGCCGCCGGCCAGTCGACCCTGCTGTTCGTCGATGAGATCCACCGCTTCAACCGCGCCCAGCAGGACGGCTTCCTGCCCTTCGTGGAGTCCGGCGTGGTGACCCTGGTGGGCGCCACCACCGAGAACCCCTCTTTCGAGCTGAACGGGGCGCTGCTGTCGCGCTGCCAGGTCTATGTGCTGAAACGGCTCGACGAGGCGGCTCTGGAACAGCTGCTGGCCAAGGCTGAGGCCAGCGAGGGCCGCGTCTTGCCGCTGGAGCCCGACGCCCGGGCGGCGCTGATGGCGCTGGCCGACGGCGACGGTCGCTATCTGCTGACCCTGGCCGAGACCCTGTTCAACATCGCCTCCAGCCAGCCGCTCTCCACCCGCCAACTGGGCGAGGTGCTGCAAAAGCGCAGCCCGGCCTACGACAAGGACCGCGAGGAGCACTACAATCTGGTCTCCGCCCTGCATAAGTCGATCCGCGGCTCCGACCCTGACGCGGCGCTCTACTGGCTGGCCCGCATGCTGGCCGGTGGCGAGGACCCGCTGTTCATCGCCCGGCGGCTGGTCCGCGCCGCGGCGGAGGATATCGGCGCCGCCGACCCCATGGCCCTGGTGCTGGCCAATGCGGCCAAGGACACCTACGACTTCCTCGGCTCACCGGAGGGCGAGATCGCGCTGGCCCAGCTGGTCATCCATCTGGCCTCGGCGCCCAAGTCCAACGCGGTCTATACGGCTTTTTCCGCGGCCCAGAAGGCCGCCCGCGAGACTGGCTCGCTGACGCCGCCCTCGCACATCCTCAATGCCCCCACCCGGCTGATGAAGGAGCTGGGCTATGGCCAGGGCTACGCCTACGACCACGACCAGGAAAGCGGCTTCTCCGGCCAGAACTACTTCCCAGACGGCATGGAACGCCGAACCTTCTACAAGCCCGCCGGCCGCGGCGCCGAGGCGCGGGTGAAGGAACGGTTGGAGTTCTGGGCGGCGGAACGGGCGAAGCGGGGGCAGGGGTGAGCGCCATTGTGGCGGCTCGCCCGCCCATCCGCCTCAGCCCGGAGGAGGTCGCCTTTGTGCGCGCCCTGGTGCTCTATGAGGACGCCGACATCCTGGCCCTGGCCAAGCCGGCCGGCCTGTCCAGCCAGGGCGGCCGGGGCCAGGTCCACACCCTGGACGAACTGCTCTGGGCCTTCGCCAAGCCGGGCAAGGCCAGGCCGCGGCTGATCCACCGCCTGGACCGCGACACCTCCGGGGTGATCCTCACCGCCAAGACCAAGCCGGCGGCGGGGTTCCTGGGCAAGGCGCTGATGGGCCGCCGGGTCACCAAGACCTACCGGGCCATTGTCGCGCCGTCGCCGCCGGAGCCGCCGAAGGGGGTCATTGAGCTGCCCCTGCGGCGCGAGGAGGTGGGCCGCGAGGCCCATATGCGCGTCTGCGCCGCCGATCATCCCGACGCCGAGACCGCCCGCACCCGCTACATCACCGTGGCGACGGGTCCCGCGGCGGCGCTGCTGCAGCTGAACCCCGAGACCGGCCGTATGCACCAGATCCGCGTCCACCTGGCTGCGCTTGGCCGGCCCATCGCCGGGGACGCCCGCTATGGCGGCGCCCTGGCCCTGGCGGGGACGCCGGTGCCCCGGCTGATGCTGCACGCTCTGGCGCTGAAGTTTCCGCACCCCGCCGGCGGCGAAATGCGCCTGGAATCACCGATGCCCGAAGACATGGCGGCCCTGGTCGGCGCCCTTGGCCTCGGCTGAGGCGGAACCGGTCCGGGCGCATTGTGGTTCCTTGTGCTAAGGACCTGAGCAGGGACGGCTCTTGACCGGAAATGAGACCTTGATGCGCCGCCTGATCGCTCCCGTCTTCGCTGCCCTGTCGCTCGCCGCCTGCGCCGCGACGCCCACCCTCTATCAGCCCGCCGCCGGGCCGCGCGGGGTGGGGTTTTCCGAACTGCGTATCGAAACCGACCGCTACCGGGTGACCTTCCGTGGCGGGCCGGGCGCGCCGCCGGAACAGGTGGCCGACTTCGCCCTGCTGCGCGCCGCCGACCTGGCCCTGGCCCAGGGTTACGACTGGTTCCGGGTCACCGATCGCTACAATCGCCAGACCGCCCCCGACGGCGGACCGCGCCTGTCGATCGGCACGGGCAGCGCCAGCTTCGGCCGCCACTCGTCCTTTGGCCTTGGGGTCGGGACCAGTTTCGACCTCGGCGGCGGCCCGGCGCTCGCCCAGACCATCGAGGTGCTGATGGGCAAGGGCGATCCGCCCCGCGACAAGGATGTCTATGTGGCCCGCGACGTCCGCCGCACCGTGGGCGAACGCAGCTGACCGGCTTTCCCGCCGCCGCGCGCCGTCGCATAAGGGCCTGATGCACAATCTCCTGCTTGTCGCCCTGGGCGGCGCGATCGGCGCCGTGGGCCGCTATCTCCTGGGAACCCAGACCCTGCGGGCCTTCGGGCCGGGATTTCCCTATGGAACCTTGGCCGCCAACCTGCTGGGCGGCCTGCTGATCGGGATGCTGGTGGGTTTCCTGGCCCACCGCGGTGGGGCCGATCAGGAGCGATTGCGGTTGCTGCTTGGCGTCGGGGTCCTTGGGGGCTTCACTACTTTTTCCGCCTATTCCCTGGAGCTCGCGCGGATGGTCGAGACCCGCGCCTGGGGTCAGGCGGCGGCCTATGGGGCGGGCTCGGCGATCCTTTCCGTGCTCGCGGTGTTCGCAGGCCTGATGCTGGCCCGGCGGCTGTTCGCATGAAGGAGGTGCAGACCATCGCCGTGGCTGCCGACGAGGCCGGGGTGCGTCTGGACCGCTGGTTCCGCCGCCGCTGGCCGCACCTGAACCAGGCCCAGCTGCAGAAGCTGATCCGCTCCGGCCAGGTGCGGGTGGACGGAGCCCGCACCAAGGCCGAGGCGCGCCTGGCCGGCGGCGCGGTGGTCCGCGTGCCGCCGCTGCCGGATCCCACTAGCGATCCGGCGCCGGCGCGGCCGATCGACCCGCGCGAGGCGGTCTTCGCCAGGTCCCTGGTGCTCTATGAGGACGACGAGGTGCTGGCGCTGAACAAGCCCGCCGGCCTGGCGGTGCAGGGCGGCACCAAGACCCTGCGCCACATCGACGGCCTGCTGGGCGCCTGGGGGGAGGGGTTGACGCGCCCGCGCCTGGTGCATCGGCTGGACCGCGACACCTCCGGCGTGCTGGTGCTGGGCAAGTCGCCCCAGGCCGCCGCCAAGCTGGCCGGCGCCTTCGCCCGCCGCAAGGCTCAGAAGACCTATTGGGCCATCGTCGCCGGCTTTCCCAAGCCGGGGGAGGGCATCCTCGAACTGGCGCTGGTCAAGCGCGGCATCG
>CAXNKO010000297.1:0-3744 GCA_964202685.1 Caulobacterales bacterium | reverse complement strand
GTTTTCAGGTCACCTTCTTTCGCACCCGCCCGGACATCGACCCGGCCAATCCCAGCGCCTTCGCCCCCCGCCAGGTGCTGTTCGCCCACGCCGCCCTGTCGGACCCCAAGGTGGGCCGGCTCGCCCACGCTCAGCGTGTCGCCCGGGCCGGGTTCGGCCTGGCGGAGGCCAGGGTGGGCGACGCCGACGTGATCCTCGACGACTGGCGCTTCTGGCGCGCGGGCGATGGGCGCTTCCGGACCCGGGCCGGCGGCGACGGATTCCATCTTGACCTCGCACTGATCCCCACCCAGCCGCCGCTGCTGCAGGGCGAGGCGGGGTTCAGCCGCAAGGGACCGGGACGGGAACAGGCCAGCTATTACTACAGCCTGCCACACCTGCGGGTCGCCGGAACCCTGCGCCGCGGCCGCGATCAGGTGGCGGTGACCGGCCAGGCCTGGATGGACCGGGAATGGTCGTCGTCGATCCTGGGGGAAGGCGCTGTGGGCTGGGACTGGATCGGGATCAACCTGGCGGGTGGCGGCGCGCTAACGGCGTTCCAGGTGCGCGACGCCGCTGGCCGCGCGCTGTGGGCCGGCGGATCGCTGCGCGAGGCCGGCCGCACCACGGTGTTCGCGCCGGGGGACCTGAGCTTCGCGCCGCTGCGGCGCTGGCGCTCCCCGCGCACCGGGGCGGTCTATCCGGTGGAGCAGGCGCTCACCGTGCGCCTGCCGGACGGCCCGCGGCGCTGGCGCATCCGCCCGCTGTTCGACGATCAGGAACTGGACAGCCGGGCCGGCGGCGGGCCGGTCTACTGGGAGGGCGCGGCCTCGGTCGAGGGCGGGCGCGGCTATCTTGAACTGACAGGATATGCGACGCCGCTGAGGTTGTGAGGAGGACCCATGGATCTGCAATTGAACGGCAAGCGCGCCCTGGTCACCGGCGGCGGGCGCGGCATCGGCAAGGCCATCGCCCGGCAGCTTTCCCGCGAAGGCTGCGACGTGGTGGTGGCCGCCCGCGACATGGAGACGCTTGCGGCCACGGCCCGCGAGATCGCCCGGGAGACCGGCGGCAAGGTGGTGGCGCTGGCCGTCGACACCGCCGACGACGCCTCGGTGGACGCCATGGTGGCCCAGGCCGTGCAGGCGCTGGGCGGCCTCGACATCCTGGTCAACAACGCCGCCCGCCCCGGCGGCCAGACGCCGCCGCCCAAGCTCGCCCAGGTCACCGGCGCGCTGTTCTGGGATGACGTGGACGTCAAGGTGATGGGCTATATCCGCTGCGCCCGGGCCGCCGCGCCGCACATGATCGCCAACGGCTGGGGCCGGATCATCAACATCAGCGGCCTGGCGGCGCGTCAGGCGGCCGGGATCATCGGCTCGGTGCGCAATGTGTCGGTGGCGGCGCTGACCAAGAACCTCGCCGACGAACTGGGGCAGTACGGGATCAATGTCACCGTGGTGCATCCCGGCGGCACGCGCACCGAGCGCACCGCGCCGCTGGTGGCCAAGCGCGCCGCCGACCTGGGGATCTCCGAAGCCGAGGTGGAAAAGCGCATGACCGCCAACACGGTGATCGGCCGGCTGGTGGAGTCCGAGGAGGTGGCCGACCTGGTGGCCTTCCTGGCCTCGCCGCGCAGCGTCGCGGTCACTGGCGACGCCATCGCCTGCGCCGGCGGGGCCAAGGGGGCGATCCATTACTGAAGCTCCGAGACTGGGCCTACGACCGAAAATCGCCGTACTGCTGTCTTAAGCAGTTGGTGACCGAAGCACCGCGTAAGTCGTGCGCAGATGATTCGTTTTTCAGGTTCCGATGCAGCCATTCCGTAACCCCGCTTTTGACCATGGCGCCGCGCTGCGGGTGCCGCCGGCCCATGACGCGAAGAACTGGCGCAAGCTGTTCCAGTGGCTGGGCGAGGCGGGCCTGGCGCTGGCGGAGGAGGCGGGCGCCGTGCAGGTGCTGACCGCCGAGGGCCCGCGGGTGGCCCGGCCGGGGGACTGGATCGTGCTCTCGGTGGGCGGCCGGTTCCATGTGGCCTGTTCTGGCCAGAGAGCCTGAAGCGCACCGTGCGGTGAGTTTCCAGTGGCGTTCGGCGCCGGGCTGCTTAAGTTGCGGTCACGCACCAACGCTGATGAGGAAGCCCGCCATGGACGAGATCGCCGAACGCTTGGCCATCAACACCCTGCTCAACACCTACACCATCAATGGCGACCGCGGGAATGTCCCGGCCCTGTCGGAGGTGTTCGCCGAGGACGGAATCCTGGAGAACTCCAACTGGAGGGCGGTGGGGCGCAAGGGCATCATCAAGGCCCTGAGCGGCGACAAGGGCACGCCGCCCCCTGAACGGGCGCCCGGCAGCCGCGGCGGCACCCGGGGGCGGATCATGCGCCACCACCTGACCTCGTCGCTGGTGGAATTCACCGGACCGGACACCGCCACGGCGCGCACGTACTGGATTAACTACACCGAACATGGACCCGATCATTCAGGGCTCTATGCCGATAAGATCAAGAAGATCAACGGCCGCTGGCAGATCATCCACCGCGACGTGCGCCTGGACTGGATCGCGCTGGACGCCCGCCAGCCGGCCGGCACGGTCGCAGGCCCACGTTCGGCCGACGCGGGGCCGATCGAGGTGATCACCGGTTAGCGCCGACGGGCCTTTGGTCTAGAGAAGCCTAGCCCGGCTCAAGCGTGCCCGTAGCTCAACCGGATAGAGCATCCGCCTTCTAAGCGGACGGTTGCAGGTTCGAGTCCTGCCGGGCACGCCAGGGTTTGCCGCCGAACTGGCTGTATGCTATTGTCACACGGTCAAAGCCCGGAGGGTTCGCCCATGCCGTCGTCGGTGCTCAGTGTTCGCGTGAGCGAAGCGGAACGCGCGCTGCTGGAGGCTGCGTCCGAGCAGGCCAGGACAAGCCTCAGCGATTTCATGCGACGCAAAGCGTTGGACGCCGCGGAACTGGCGCTGGTCGAGCGCCGCTTGGTGGCGATACCGGTCGAGAGTTGGGCGGCGTTCGAGGCCTGGGCGCAGCGCCCTGCGCAGAGCAGCCCCGAACTCGAACAGCTGGCGCGCGCCGTTCCCGAGTGGGAGAAATAGGCGCGCCGCGGCCGCTCGCCGAGGCCGATGACCGCGGCGGCTTCGACTGCGGCCGGGAGTCGTTGAACCAGTGGTTCCGGCGTCATGCCTGGACCAATCATGCGGCCGGGGTCTCCCGGGTCAGCGTCATCTGCGACCGGGAATCGGGGCGCATCGTCGGCTATGTGACGCTAAGCGCGGCGCAGATCGAGCGGGCCGCCCTGCCCAGGCCGCAGCAGCGCAACCGACCTGACCCCGTGCCGGTGACGCTGCTGGGTCAGCTGGCCGTGCAAACGGACCGCCAGGGCAGGGGCTATGCCAGATCGCTGCTGCTGTTCGCGCTGCGAACCGCGCTGCGGGCCTCCTATGACGTGGGCAGCTTCGGGGTGATCCTGCATCCGCTCGACGAGCAGACGCGGGGGCTTTACGGCCGGTGGGGTTTCCAGGATCTGCCGTTCGATCCGGGCCGGGCGATGATCGTGCGGATGGCGGATTTGGAGCGCAGCGGATTTGGAGCCTGGTGACGGACCCGTTCCGCTATTGCGGCGGATGATTGAGGCTGGCCAACCCCTGGGCCAGGTCGGCGATCAGGTCGTCGGGGTCTTCCAGGCCGATGTGCAGGCGGATCAGCGGGCCGTCGAAGGCGCGGGGATGGCGGCGGGCGCGCAGTTGCGGGTCGCAGGCCAGCG
>CAXNKO010000296.1:0-3753 GCA_964202685.1 Caulobacterales bacterium | reverse complement strand
CGCCGTGCGGGTCACCAGCCACCGGGAGGGCGACGTGGGCGCCAAGCTGCGGCGGGTGACCAATCTGGGCCGCGTGCGGGTGGTGGTGACCTGAGGCGACCCCTCAGAGTCCCGATGGACCATAGGCCGGATCGCGCCGGTCCCGCCGGCCCCAGCCGTCGAGGCTGGTCTCGGTGACTTCGCTGACGCTGTCGAAGTCGTGGACATAGGTGCGCCGGTCGATGGCCCAGCGGCCGTCCTGGCGCGACCACTGGTCGATGTAGCGGCCGCGGACGGTCTTCTGGAACAGCTTGCCGTCGCGCTTCTCCCGCAGGGCGGCGGTGACATAGGCCTCGCTGAACGCCCGCTCGCCGGACACGGCGATCAGGATGTTGCTCACCTGGTGGGAGTGGGCCTCCAGCCGCATGTGGCCGGTGCAGACCCATTCGACGAACTCCGCCCCCGTGCCCTGGAAGATCGCGCCATAGTCGGCCAGCCCACCCGCATGCCAGACCGCGGTTCCCAGCTCGCGGTCCACCCGGTCCATGGCCCGGCAATAGGCGTAGATCTGCTCGGTGATCGCTTGTTTGGCGATAAGGTCAGCGATCGCCGCGGCGTTGGTGTCCGTGCTCATGGTTGTGGGTCTCCCCCGAGGCAGGTTCGCTGAAGAACGGCAAACGCACTATAACGGCCTCCGGCGACCCGACGATGGTTTTCGGCCGGGCCTGGATCGGGGCGGGAGGAATCCATGGCTGGGCGGCCGATCAAGGCGCAAGCGTTCAAGGTCGCCTTTTCCGAGGCGGCGATCGCCGATCTCCGGGACCGGCTGGCGCGGACCCGGTTCGCGCCGGATCACCACAATGACGACTGGGCGTTTGGCGTGCCGAGCGCTGTGCTGCGCGAGTGGGTCGAGGCCTGGCGCCGCTTCGACTTCCGCGCCGCCGAGACCAGCCTCAACCGCTTCGCCCACTATCGGGTGGAGATCGACGGCGTGCTGATCCACTTCCTGCATCGGCCGGGGGTGGGGCCAGACCCGGTTCCGCTGATCCTGACCCACGGCTGGCCATGGACCTTCTGGGACTGGAACGCGGTCATCGATCCCCTGGCCGACCCGGGCGCCCACGGCGGCGATCCGGCCGACGCCTTCGACGTCATCGTGCCGTCGCTGCCGGGATTCGCCTTCTCCACCCCGCTTGCCGCCACCGACATGACCGCCACCCGCACCGCATCCTTGTGGGTGCGGCTGATGAGCGAGGTGCTGGGATACGCGCGCTTCGCCGCGGCCGGCGGCGACATGGGCAATATCATCACCGCCCAGCTGGGCCATGCCCATGCCGACAGGCTGATCGGCATCCACCTGCTGGGCGCGATCCCGCTGGCGCCGGCCAGGCCCGCGCCGCCGGGGCCGTCCGGTCCCTGGACCTATGACTGGGGGTTCGAAAGGCCGGCGACGCCCCCTGCCGACTTGGTGCTGGCCGCGGCCCCGACCTCGCCGCCCACGGCGCTCAGCTCCCACCGGGTGGTCCATACGGTGGAGCCCCAGACCCTGGCGGCGGCCATGCACGATTCCCCGGCCGGCATGATGGCCTGGCTGCTCAAGGCGCGCCGGCACTGGAGCGACAACCGCGGCGAGGTGCGCGAGGCGTTCTCGGAAGAATTCCTGCTCACCACCTTCTCGCTCTACTGGCTGACAGAGTGCTTCGCCACCTCGGTGCGGGCCTATCGGGCCGGCGCCGATCATCCCTGGCGGCCCACCCACGACCGCACGCCGGTGGTCGAGGCGCCGACGGGGGTCACATTCTTCGAATATGACCAGACCAGCCGTTCGCGGTTCTGGGCGGCGGACTACTACAACCTGATCCGCACCTCCTATCAGCCGCGCGGCGGACATTTCTCGCCGGCCGAGGTTCCAGAGACGGTGGTCGCCGAGATCCGCGAGACCTTCCGCCGGCTGCGGTGAATCAGACCCCGGCCAGCAGCCGGCGCGCGGCGTCCACCACCCGGCGCGCCCGCTCGGCGGCGGGAACGCCGGCGTCGCGCCAGCGTGCGGTGGGAACCTCCAGGGAAATCGGCAGGGCGGCCGGAGCGATGTCGACCAGCTCGGCCAAGGGAAACTCCCCCTCGCCGGGGAGGAGCCGGTCGTAGGCGCCTTCCCGTCCATAATCGGCCGCGCTGGCCGCCAGCGGGCCGTCGCAGAGCTGGAAATAGCCGATCAGGCCGGGGTCGAGCGCCCGCAGCGCCGCCAGCGGCGTGGCCGTGCGGACCACGTGAAGCGGGTCGATGGCGATCCTGCCGCGGCCCGCCGCCCGCACGATCCGCAGCGCCTGGGGCAGGGCGTCGACAGCGGCGAAACCCATGAACTCGATCCCCACCTGGATGCCCAACGGGGCGGCCAGTTCCGCCAGCCTGGCGAAGTTGTCGCTCGCCCGGCTCTCGTCCGGATCGACCACCCGCACGTTGGCATAGACCCCGCCCAGCGCCGCGCCGCGTTCGAGGCCGGCGGCATAGTCGAAAACGTTCACCTCGGCTGTCAGCGGGAAGGAAGTCAGGCCATGGGCGCTGACCCCGCAGGCGTCCATCACCGCCCGCAGCTCCGGCAGCGCCGCATCGGTGACGATGGGGAACCCGATCGCGCCGCCCGGATCCTGGGTGAACAGACAGACATGGCGGCAGTCCAGTCCGGCGGCGATCCGCACCAGCGCCATGGCCGACACCTCCGTCGCCATCAGGTGGTGCAGGGACAGATCGCGCATCTCGGCTCCTGTTGCCGTGGCCCCGGCCAATATGATCGCTTGTATCCGCCGCCGCATGCTGGAAAATCGGCGCGCCAGGACAGGAGAGCGATCCCATGAAACGTGAAGCCGCCATCGTCGGCATTGGCCGCACCGCCTATTCCCGAAACTCCGGGGTCAGCACCCTGGCCCTGGCCCGCGAGGCGACCGTCAACGCCGTGGAGGATGCGGGCCTGGCGGTCTCCGACGTGGATGGGATGTCCTCGTTCGCGGCGGGCAACGACTCGGTGGGCGTCCACGAACTGGCCTATTCGCTGGGCCTGGATGGGCTCTACTACTTCTCCGACACGGTGGGCGGCGGCAATGTGGCGGCCAAGGTGGTGGCCGATGCGGTCTGGGCGGTGGAGGCCGGCGCCTGCGAGGTGGCGGTGGTCTACCGGGCGCTCAACTCCCGCTCCGGCAAGCGGTTCGGCACCTATGCCGATCCGGTGGCCGGCCGGGGCGGGCCCGGCGGCGGCGGGATGCATGTGGGCGGCGAGGGGCAATTCACCGCGCCGCACGGCTACATGGTGCCCGGCCAGTGGTTCGCCATGTGGACCCAGCGGCACTTCCAGACCTACGGCACCAACAATGACGACCTGGGCGCCATCGCCGTCCAGTATCGGGCCCACGCGGCCAACAATCCCCACGCCATCGCGCGCACGCCGATCACCCTGGACGACTACCACCAGAGCCGCTGGATCATGCAGCCGTTCCACATCTACGACTGCGCCCTGGAGGCCGACGGCGCCTGCGCCCTGGTGGTCACCACCGCCGAGCGGGCCCGGGACCTGAAGCACCGGCCGATCAAGATGCTGGGCCACATCGCCTACACCGGCAAGGCGGGGAATAACGATCTGTGGGATGACATGACCGTCATGTACTCGCACTTCGTCGGCCCCCGGCTCTGGGACCTCACCGGGCTGAAGCCCAAGGACATGGACCTGGCCTGCCTCTACGACTGCTTCACGTACACGGCGCTGGCCACCACCGAGGACTTCGG
>CAXNKO010000295.1:0-3784 GCA_964202685.1 Caulobacterales bacterium | reverse complement strand
TCGGAGCGAATTCCGTCGCCAGAACCCCTATCTCATCGGGTGCGAACTGCCTTACGGCCGCTGGCGGTCGTATGGATTGAGCGCACGTTCAGCGAAATGCCGCGCCAGCCGGTCCACCGCCTTGCGTCGCGCGCGAGCCAGTTGGGCTTCGGGGGCGGCGTCGACGGCGTAGATGGCTTGCCAGCAGGTGCGGACGCCGCGGGCGAACTGCAAGGCGAGACCCCGCGCCAGCTGGCGCCGCGCGGGATCGCCGACGATGCGGCGGATGAACCAGGCCGGCGAGCCGCAGGTGGTCAGCACCGCGAACCGCCGCACCCTGGTCAGGTGGTGGGTGCGAAACACCCCGCCGTCCATTGTGAAGGCCACGCCGGGATGCCAGACCCGGTCGAGCCAGCCCTTGAGCATGGCCGGCAAGCCATACCACCAGGTGGGATAGACGAAGATCAGTCCCTCGCAGGCCCGCAGCGCGGCCACATGGCCGGCGAGGTCGGCCGTGGCGGGCCGGTCCTGGCGGTGGGCCCGCCAGGACTCCCGATCCAGCACCGGGTCAAAGCCCTCGGCGTAGAGGTCAATGACCTGGACGGCGTGGCCCTGGGCGTTCAGCCGCTCGACCAGTGCGGCCAGGATCGCAGCCTGGAAGCTGGCCGGGTCTGGATGGCAGAAGACGATGAGGATCCGCATGGCGGCGCGTCACTCGTCGCCGGCCGGCGCGGCCCGTCACCCGCCCTTCGCCAGCGCCTTGCCCAGCGCCGTCAGCGCATCCCGCGTCGCTGTGCGCGTGACCGCCGCATCGGCCATCATGTGGAATCCGTGCGGCGCGCCGGGATAGACGTGCATCTCCACCGGCACCCCGGCGCGGATCAGCCGGCGGACGTATTCCAGGTTCTCCTCGATGAACAGGTCCAGCGCCCCGCAGGCCAGATAGGTGGGGGGCAGGCCGGCCACGTCCTCGGCCCGGGCGGCGGCGGCGTAGGGCGACACGTCGTCCGATCCAGGCGGACAGTCCAGCAGCGAGGTCCAGCCGGCGATATTGGCCTCGCGGGTCCACAGGTACTGGCCGATGTAGGGCGAGGGGTCGGCTTGCGTCACCGTGCGGTCGTCGATCATCGGGAAGATCAGGTGCTGAAAGGCCAGCGGAAATTCCCCCCGGTCGCGGGCCAGCAGCGCCAGCGCCGCGGCCAGGCCGCCGCCGGCGCTTTCGCCGGCCACTCCCAGGCGGGTGGTGTCGATGCCGAACTCGCCGGCCTGGCCGAACAGCCAGGCCAGGGCCGCGTAGCAGTCCTCCACCGGCCCCGGGTGTTTGGTCATCGGCGCCAGCCGATAGTCCACCGACAGCACCACCGCCCCGAAGTCCTCGGCCCATTTCATATTGGCCGGCGCGCTCATCTCCGGGGCGCCGAGGATATAGCCGCCGCCGTGGATGTGCAGGATGGCCGGGCGCGGCTGGGACGCGTCCTTGGGCAGATAGAGCAGGCAACGCACGTCCGGCGCGCCGGCCGGGCCGGGAACCTTCACCTCGCGGGTCTCGACCTTGTCGGAGACCGGCGGCGGGGCGGCCATCATCGCCTGCATGATCGGCGAGGGTTCGCCGGGGACGAACTTCATCTGGCTGGCGATGGCGAGCATCGGCTCAAGCTCGGGATCGAGCAGGTGACGGCTGGGCATGGGGCCTCCTGGCGGCGAAAATTGCGCGCTGCAAGGCTAGCGCAAAGTCCGGCGGAGTCGATGCGGTGGCGTTCCGCCGCCCCTTGCGTTCCCTCCTCTCGCGCTGTCACAGCTAGGGGGACAACACCCAGGGAGGCCGCCATGGTCAGGACCGGAACCAGCGAACGCCCCGACCTGCCGATCGCGGTGGTGATCGGCGGCGGCGGCATGGGGATGTCCACCGCCAAGCGCCTGGGCCAGCACTGCCGCATCGTCCTGGCCAGCCTGTCGGCGGAGAAGAACCCGGCTCGGGAGGCGGCCCTGAAGGAAGACGGCATCGATGCGGTGGCGGTCCAGTGCGACATGACCGACCCGGCCTCGGTGGACGCCCTGGCGCGGTTCGTCGCCGAGCGGGGGCCGCTGCGCACCCTGGCCCATGTGGCGGCGTTTTCCCCCAGCATGGGCGACTGGCGGACCCTGCTGGCGGTGAACCTGGTCGGGCCGGCGCTGATCGAGCGGGCCATGCTGAAGCTGGCCCAGCCCCACACCGCGGCGATCTTCGTCTCGTCCCTGGCCGGCCACCGGCCGCAGCCGCCCTCCGACGCGGTGCTGGCGGTGCTCGACCAGCCGCTGGCGGCGGACTTCGTCGCGCGGCTTGAGGCGCTGCTGCCGGCCGCCGAGCACACCTCGGGCGCCGCCTATTCCCTGACCAAGACCGCGCTCAACCGCATGTGCCGCAGGCGGGCCTGGGCCTGGGGCCAGAAGGGGGCGCGGATCGTGTCCATGTCCCCGGGCATGATCGCCACCCCCATGGGGGCGCTGGAGTTCGAAGGCGTGAACCGCGAGCACAAGCTGGCGCTGCTGGCGAAAACCCCGCTCGGGCGCGAGGGGACGATGATCGAGACCGCCGACGCCATCGAGTTCCTGGCTTCCGACCGGGCCTCGTTCATCACCGGAACCGACCTGTTGGTGGACGGCGGCGTCCATGCGGCGCTGGCCTTCCCGGAAGGCTGACGGCGGCGGGGCCTCGCATGGGCCGGCGGCGACTTTCACATTGGACGCCTTGCGCGCGGCTGAATATCAGGCGTGCGACGCGGGCCGCCCGAGCCCGTGACTCCCCGGGGGCGATCGATCTTGGACTTGCGGCGGAAATCCTGTTGCGCCGCCATCGCGGTGCTGACCCTGGCGCCGGCCCAGGCCCTGGCCCAGCGGGTGGGTGAGAACGCCGTCACCTCCGCCCAGGACGCCTTCGGCGCCCAGGTCGGGGCCGAGAGGATCGGCATCTACAACGACCAGGACGTGCGCGGGTTCAGCCCCTCCAAGGCCGGCAACATGCGCCTGGAGGGGGTCTATTACGATCAGGTGGCCATGTCGTCGGGCCGCTGGCGGCTCAACTCGGCGATCCGGGTGGGCGCCGCGGCCCTGGACTTTCCGTTTCCGGCCCCCAGCGGGATCGTCGACTACAAGGTCCGCCCCTCCGGCGATGCGTGGGCCGCCTCCGCCGCCGTCGGCCGCGATCCCTGGGGCTCGCCCCTGGCCGAGGTGGACCTGCAGATCCCGCTGATCAAGGGCCGGCTCAGCCTGGGGGCGGGGCACGCCTATCTGAAGATGGAGCAGGCCGACGGCGCGTCGCAGGAGTTCAACGCCAGCGCCCTGATCCCGCGCCTGCGGTTCGAGAACGGCGACGCCCTGGGCATCATCAGCTACGTGGACACCAGCCACGTCAAGTCGCGGCCGGTGGTCACCGCCGCGGACGGCTTTCTGCCGCCGATCCCCAAGGCCCGGCGCTACCTCGGCCAGCGTTGGTCCCAGGGCCACAACGACCAGACCACCCTCATGGGGATCACCCGCTTCACCCTGGGCGACGCCTGGTCGGTGCGCGCCGGCCTCGCCAACTCGCAGATCATGCGCAGCCGCAACTTCAGCGAGGTGTTCACCGTGGTCACCCCGGACGGCGCCGGCAGCCATCGGGTCATCGCCGATCCGCAGCACTTCCAGCGCTCGGTGTCCGGCGAGGCGCAGATCGTCTGGAACCGGGACCAGGGCCGCCTGCGCCACCGGGTGCTGCTGATGGCGCGCGGCCGCAACCGCCTGACCGAGACCGGCGGATCGGATGTGCGGCCCCTGGGGCCGGTGGTGC
>CAXNKO010000294.1:0-3787 GCA_964202685.1 Caulobacterales bacterium | reverse complement strand
CGGCGCTGCTGGAGACCGAGGACGGCGGCTTCCTGTGGTCGCCGTCGAAGGCCGCCGACTGCGCCGCCTCCGCCGCGGCCCGCGACCGGCGGGCGGTCAAGGAGGCGGAGGAGCTGCAACGGCTGCTCTATGTGGCCCTGACCCGCGCCCGCGACCGGCTGGTGATCTGCGGGCGCATCGCGGCCTCGCGCAAGGAAGAGTCGCTCAAGGGCTGGTGGCCACGGATCGCCCAGGCTTTCGACCACGGCGACATCGCGCCGCACCTGCGCGAGGCGGCCTGCGGCGCGATCACGGCGCGGCGCTACGGGCCCGACCCCCGGCGCCTGACGGGGGCGGGCGCCGGCGCCGCCGGATCGCCGCCGCTGCCGGCCTGGACCGCAAGGCCGGCGGCGGCGGACGCCTACGCCGGCTACGCCTCGCCGGCCACCCTGGGGGAGAGCGAGGTGGCGCTGGCGGCGTCGCCCCTGGCCGCGCGGGGCGGGCTGGGCCGGTTCCGGCGCGGCGACCTGATCCACCGGCTGCTGCAGATTCTGCCCGACCTGGCCGAGGCCGGGCGGCGTGGGGCGGCCGAGGGGCTGCTGGCCCGCGAGCAGGACCTGGATCCGCGGCAAAGCGCGGAGATGATCGCGGCGGCCTTCGGGGTCCGGGAGGACGCCCGCTTCGCCCAGGTGTTCGGGCCCGGCGGCCGGGCGGAGGTGGCGATCGCCGGAACCGCGCCGCAACTTCCCGACGGCCTGAAGGTCTCCGGCCGCATCGACCGGCTGGTGGTGCTGGACGACCGGGTGCTGGCGGTGGACTTCAAAACCAACCGGCCCTCGCCAGCCCGCATCGAGGACGCCGACCCGGCCTATGTCCGCCAGATGGCCATCTACGCCGCCGTGCTGGGGGCGGTGTTCCCCGGCCGGGCGGTGGAGGCGGCGCTTGTGTGGACCGATGGACCAAAGCTGATGGCGGTTCCCGAAAACATGATGGCCGCAGCCCTTGCTGACCTGCGCCGTGGCGGTTGATACCGCCAGGGGACTTGCCTAAATGGCGGTCTGGCCACGGGGCGGAGGCACATTTCCCGGCCCGGGCATGAAAGGAACGATTTGATGAGCACGGTTCAAGTCACCGACCAGTCCTTCGAGAAGGACGTGCTGCAGGCCAGCCGCCCGGTGCTGGTGGACTTCTGGGCGGAGTGGTGCGGCCCGTGCAAGCAGATCGCTCCGGCCCTGGAACAGATCGCCACGGAGCTCGGCGACCAGATGACGGTGGCCAAGCTCAATATCGAGGACAGCCCGATGACCCCCGGCCGCTACGGCGTGCGCGGCATCCCCACCATGATGCTGTTCAAGGACGGCCAGATGACCGCCATGAAGGTGGGCGCCATGCCCAAGCAGAAGATCCTCGACTGGCTCTCGGAGTCGGGGGTTTCGGCGGTCGCGTAGGCGCGGCGGCCGCATACCTCAGTGACCTTCTCCCCCGGGGCGGGGAGAAGGGTCAGGGTGTCGCTGGTGACCGGATCACGCCGCCCCAGTTTGACCCCACGGGCTTGCGCGCCTATAGCCCGCCTCGCTTTGGGTTCCCCGCGAGGGGATCAAAAGGGAACCGGGTGAAACGCCCGGGCTGCCCCCGCAACTGTCAGCGGCGAGTGCGATCCCACTAAGCCACTGGGCCGTCTGGCCTGGGAAGGCGGGATCGGACGTTTGAGCCGTGAGCCAGGAGACCTGCCCGGAGCGGTCGTCTTTCGTGAAGGCCGGAGGGGCCTTGGCGAACGGGTTCTGTTCCCGGTTGGCGACGCTTGAACCTGCCGCGGTGTCGCGGGGGCGGGCGTGTCAGCCTCGTCCCCCGCGTCGCGCGGCGAAGCGCGATCGAGGGACCGAATGAAGACCATATTGCTCTATTCCAGCGCCGTCCTGGCCCTGTCGCCCTTGGCGGCGCGGGCGGCCGGAGGCGCGACCGAGGTCGAGACCGTCGTGGTCACCGCCAGCCGCACGCTGGAGCGGATCGACCAGGTGGGCGGCCAGATCACCGTGCTGGACCGGGCCGCCATCCAGGCCGCCCAGGCGCCGATCGTCTCCGACCTGCTGGCCCGCACCCCCGGCGTCAGCGTCTCGCGCAACGGCGGCCCCGGCGCGGCGACGCAGCTGCGCATTCGCGGCGCGGAGACCGACCAGACCGTGGTGCTGGTCGACGGGGTGAAGCTGAACGACCCCTCGGCGCCCGGCGGCGGCTACAATTTCGCCCATCTGCTCACCGGCGACGTGGCGCGCATCGAGGTGCTGCGCGGGGCCCAGTCCACCGTCTGGGGCAGTCAGGCGATCGGCGGGGTGGTCAATCTGATCACCGCCGAGCCCCAGGCGGCCTTTGAGGGCCGTATCGACGCCGAGGCCGGGGCCTTCGAAACCGCCTATGTGCGGGCCGCGGCCGGCGGCAAGTCCGAGCATCTCGCCTGGCGGGCCAGCGCCGGCTACCTGACCAGCGGCGGCATCTCGGCCTTCGACCGGGGCCGCGAGCGCGACGGCTACCGCAACGCCGGGGCGGCGGCCAACGCCAAGCTGACGCTGAGCGAGACCCTGAGCCTCGACCTGCGCGGCCGCTATATCCGCGGCCGCAGCGAATTCGACGGCTTCGCGCCGCCCAGCTTCGCCTTCGGCGACACGGCCGAATATGGCACGGTCAGCCAATGGGTCGGTTACGGGGGCCTCAGCCTGACCACCCTAGAGGGCCGACTGGACCACAGGCTGGCCTATGTGCGCACGCGCATCGACAGCGACAACTTCGACCCTGGCCAGGGCGCCAGGGTGCGCACCTTCGAAGCGGCGGGCCGCAACCGGCGGATCGAGTACCAGGGAACCTGGCGCATGGCCCCGGCCTGGACGGCGGTGTTCGGGGCGGAATCCGAGCGCTCGGCCATGGCGGCGGCGTCGCAGTTCAGCCCGGCGCCCACCCGGCTGAGCGCCAAGCTCGACGGGGTCTACGGCCTGGCCAAGGGCGAGGTGGCGGCAGGGCTGACCCTGGGCGCGGGCCTGCGCCTCGACGACCACGGTGACTTCGGAACCCACAGCGTCGGACAGGCCCAGGCGGTGTGGACGCCCAACGCCGGCGCCACCGTGCTGCGCGCCAGCTTCGGCCAGGGGTTCAAGGCGCCCACCCTCTATCAGCTGGGCAGCGAGTACGGGAACCGGGGCCTGGCCCCGGAGGAAGCCGACAGCTGGGACGCCGGTGTGGCCCAGCGCTGGGCCGATGGCCGGGTCACGGTGTCGGCGGCCTATTTCCACCGCACCACCCGCAACCAGATCGACTTCGTCTCCTGCCCCTTCGCCAGTCCGGGGCCACTGTGCTTCAACGCCGGCGCGCGGCGGTTCGGCTATTACGACAATGTCGCCCGGGCCACCGCCCGGGGGCTGGAGCTGGAGGGGACGGCCAGGGTGACCGAGGCGCTGACGCTCAGCGGAAATTACACCTGGATCCGCAGCCGCAACGCCTCGCCGGGCAGCCCAAACCGCGGCAAGCCCCTGGCCCGGCGGCCGGCCTATCAGGCCTATGGCGAGGCCGCCTGGGCCTGGGGGAACGGGGCGACGGCGGCGGTCTCGGTGCGCCAAGTGGGCCAGGCGTTCGACGACGCCGCCAACCGCACACGGCTGGACGCCTACGCGGTCACCGATATCCGCGCCAGCTGGCCAATCAGCGACCGGGTGGAGCTCCATGGGCGGGTGGAGAACCTGTTCGACGCCCACTACCGGGTGATCGACGGCTACGGGACCCCGGGCCGCGGCGCCCATGCCGGGGTGCGGGCGAGGTTCTG
>CAXNKO010000293.1:0-3790 GCA_964202685.1 Caulobacterales bacterium | reverse complement strand
CCCGAGCCGGAGCGCTGCCGTGGCAGTTCGATCTCGGGCTGCCCTGCGACCGTGAGCGTGGCGAGGTCGCCGTCCTTGGAGAAGACGGCGCTGAAATCCGTGGCGCCGGGGCAGACGTACCTGACTTCGGGGCCCGGCGGCTGGCCTTCCTCCCGTTGCGTAGACGTTGTTGTCGATGACGGCGCCGGTGAGGGTGCTTGCGCCATCGCGGCGCCGGCGGCCGTGGACAGGAGCGCGACCGCAAGGAGGGGGAGCAAGGCGAGCCGCTTCATTGCCCGTTCTCCGTGTAGGGCTTGGGGATGTCGCCGTCGGCCGACAGCAGGACCGCGACAGGCCGCGTGGTTTCGAATTGCGCCAGCACGATCAGGCCGACCACGGTGATGGGCACGCACAGGAACATCCCGACCACGCCCCACAGCGTGCCCCACACCACCAGCGAGACGATCACCACCAGCGGCGAGAGGTTGAGCGTGTGGCCCATGATCGCCGGTTCGATGACGTTGGCGGTCACGACCTGGATGCTGCCGAACACGAACAGCACGATCAGGAACGGCGTCAGGTGGTCGAACTGCACCAGCGTGAGTAGTGCCGGCGCCACGATGGCCAGGATCGAGCCCACGGTGGGGATGTAATAGAAGAAGAACACCAGCACGGCCCAGAAGCCGGCGAAATCGACGCCGACCCAGGCCATGATCAGATAGGCCAGTGCCGCGGTCGTGGCCGCGAGCGTGGTCTTGATGCGGATGTAGACGCGGATCTCGCGGTCGATCCGCTCCAGCACGGCGCGCACGCGGGCCTGGTTTTCGCCCTCGCCGAAGATGATCGCGAGCTTGCGCCTGAAATGGACCTGCTCGACGAACAGGAAGCCGGCATAGATCAGCACGATGCCGGTGATGCTGACGATCGAGGCGGCGGCGGCGGCGAAGCCGGCCAGCGAATCGGCGAGGCTGAAGCGGTCGAACAGCTCGACGAGGGTCGGCGCCTGTTCGAGCCCGACCATCTGGGCCACCTGGCCGATGATCCTGGTCAGCCGGCTCTCGTAGTTGGGCGCGGCGGCGATGACGGCCGTCACGTTGCTGCCGATGGTGCGCCCGACCACCCAGAACAGCCCGCCGATCGCGACCAGCGCCGCGAACATCGCGATCGGCCGCGGCAGGCGCAAGGAGCCGAGCCGCGGCTTCTCGAAAGCGTCGGCCAGGGCATCGACCATGTACCAGAGCACCAGGCCCAGCACGAAGGGCAGCAGCAGGCCGCGGCCGGCCACCAGCAGGTAGATGGTGGCGGCGATCACGATCGCCCACAGGGCGGCACGCTGCAGTGTCATGCGGGCACTATAGAATGTACCGCCGGTGGTGGGGAGGGTAGCTTTGATGTTCCCGGCCCCGATGAATGCCCGGGGGAGGATCCATGCTGCGTCTGCTGTTCAGCTTCGAGGGACGGGTCAACCGCGCCAAATACTGGCTCGTTCATATCGGCGTCGCCCTCGCCGTCGCAATTTTCTGGATCCTCGTCGTCGGCACGGTCGACGTCACCGCGCACGATCCGCGGCAGAGGTTGGCCGAGATGCGCGGCACCGTCCTCCTCACGGCGCTGCCGGTGGCCCTCTTCTTGTTCTGGACCAGCCTCGCCATCTCGGTGAAGCGCTGGCACGACCGCAACAAATCGGGCTGGTGGGTCCTGATCGGCCTGGTGCCGGTGATCGGCCACCTGTGGTTCCTGATCGAGTGCGGCTTCCTGCCCGGCACGCCGGGCCCCAACAATTACGGCGCCGACCCGCTCGCGACGCGCTGAATTCTGGGGCGCTGAATTTTCGGGCGCTGATCTTCTGGGCGCTCATTTTTCTGGCGGGCGAGGGCACGTCGGCCGGCCTCGGTGAGCTCGACACGGTGCTCGCCCTGGGCGCCGCCGGTCTGGCGCACCAGCCCCTCGGCGCGGGCATCCTCCCACACCGGGAAGCGGGGACAGGAGCTCTGCCAGGCATCGAGAACGTCCTCGCGCCGGCGCGGCCTGGCGGCCACCCATTCGAGGAACTGGATCATGATCAGGCTGGGCTGCGGGACCATCGGCAAATAATCCCCCGGATCGGGCCAAAAATCAAACTTGCAAGTTCAGCAGGTTTGGGCTATGTTTTCTGACATGATGCCGGGGGAGCGCGCGGAACCTCCCCTCTCAGGACATCCGGCGGAAATCGACATGCGGGGCGTGGTGCAGCCGGGCCGCCAGCACCACCGCGCGGCCGGCCAGCAGGCCGGCGCACAGCACCATCGCGAAGGCGGCTGCCAGGCGCAGCAGGACCCCGTCGGCGCCCACCATGGCGCCGCCGATCTCGATGCCGATCGCGATGGGAATGGCCAGGGTCACCCAGAACAGGGCGCGCCGGCTGGTCGGCCGCAGCAGCCGCAGGTTCTGGTCGACCTTGATGATCATGGTGGCACCGCGCACGGCGCCCACGGCGGCGCCGGCTGCGAAGACGGCGCCGAACCACCATGACGGCTGTCGCGCCGCCAGTTGGAACAGCACCAGGATCATCGCCAGGACCACGGCCACCGCCGGCAGCGCGAACAGCCGCCACGCGCGCATGGACCGGCCGCGGATCTCCCGCAGCGCCAGGTGCACGGCACCCATGGCGCCCAACACGAGAACGAGATGGAGGAGGTTGAGATGGAAGATCACGGGGCGAGCCTAGGGTTCTGCCGGTGACCGCTGTATGACGCTGTCGCACGGTTCTGCAAAGGGATACCACACCCGCCTGTGAGTCACGTGCCCGACATCCTGCATCGGGAGCGAGATTACATGCCCCACTTGTCAGTTCCCGCTAGGCCGAAGGTTTGGCGCCTGCGCCTTTGCCCGTTTTCTTGGGCGTGCCCTTGGCCTCCCCCTGCGCTTCCGTGTCCTTCTTGTCGGCGCTGATCTTGGTCGGCGGCATCAGCGTCAGCATCGCCCCTTGCACCACTAGAGCAAGGAACGCGCCAAGGGCGGCAACCTGCCAGAGCCCGAGCCCGCAGCAGAGCCCCACGCTGCCGGCCAGCCACATGCCGGCGCCGGTCGTGAGGCCATGCACCTCGCCGCGGGAAAAGATGATGGTGCCGGCGGCCAGGAAGGCGACGCCGGTCGTGACCGCCTGGACGACTCCGATCGGGTCGATCCCCGCGCCCGCGCGGTCGAACGCCGTCATGTGGACGATCTCCAGCGTCAGCACGCCGAACATCGCCGCCGCGACGCAAACCAGGGTGTGGGTGCGCAGGCCGGCCGGCCGGTTGCGCCATTCGCGCTCGAAGCCGATCGCCGCCCCCAGCACCGCCGCCACCAGCAGGCGCGCGGCGATCACGGGAAACGACAGCCAGGTCGGCCGGGTGAATTCTTCCAGGAACTCGCTCACAGGAAATCGCTCATGG
This sequence comes from Caulobacterales bacterium, assembly GCA_964202685.1. Classification (GTDB taxonomy): domain Bacteria; phylum Pseudomonadota; class Alphaproteobacteria; order Caulobacterales; family Caulobacteraceae; genus Phenylobacterium. Next base: position 395 of record CAXNKO010000293.1, on the reverse strand, counting down.
GCCCCGGGCTGGGAGGAAACAGGCCGACAAAACAAGGCCCGCCCGAAGGCGTTAGCCTCCAGGCGGGCCTCGCACGCATCGAGCGCTGGGGGGCTAACTCGACACGTAAGTGAACGTGGACGGGCACCAGGGAGGGTGGGGCCCTATCGGTTCTGGGCAGATAACGCCCGGATCGGGGGAATGGTTCCCGGGCCGGCTGACCGCCCCTGAAAATCTAGTTGTTCAATTGGAGACAGAAATGACCGCTGAAAGACCGCGGCGCGTTTTTGCGCGCCTGACCAAGAAGAGACTGGACCTGTTCGTCGCGGAACTGAGCGAGTGCGCCTCGGTGTCGATGGCGGCGGCGCGCTCCGGCGTTAACCGGACGGCGCTCTACCGCGAGCGCAAGCGCAGCA
>CAXNKO010000292.1:0-3790 GCA_964202685.1 Caulobacterales bacterium | reverse complement strand
TTCCATACGCTGATGTCGTTCTTCGCCGCCGACGCCGCCGCGCGCGCCGCCGTGGATGTCCCGGCAGGCGCCCGGCGCGCGTCCTGACCGGATGCTCTACCGTCCGCTTGGCCGCACCGGCCTGACCGTTTCCGAGATCGGCCTGGGCTGCGCCAGCTACTGGGGCAAGCCGGGCTTCGATGAGCGCACGGCGATCCGGCTGGTGCATGAGGCGATCGACCATGGGGTCAGCTTTTTCGACACCGGGGCCAGCTATTCGGAAGGCCACGCCGAGCCGAGGTTGGGCCGGGCGCTGAAGGGCCGCGATGTCTCGGGGCTGGTGATCGCCACCAAGGCCGGCACCCGCGCGGCTGGCGGCCGGGTGGAGCGCGACATCGGACTGGCGGCGGTCACCGCCAGCGTCGAGCGGAGCCTGCGCAACCTGGGTCTTGACGCCTTGCCGCTGTTGCAGCTGCACGGTCCGGCCATTGAGGATCTGACGGCGGCGTTTGTCGATGGTCTCGAGGCGCTGCGCCGGCGGGGACTGGTGCGGGCGTTCGGGGTCAACAGCTTTGACGCCGCGGTGATCGAGCACGTCATCGGCCTGGAGGCCTTCGACACGGTGATGGTCGACTACAATGTGCTGCGGCCGGAGCGTGGGCCGCTGATCGCGCGGGCCCAGGCGGCGGGAAAGGGGGTGCTGGCGGGCATGCCGTTGGCCATGGGCCACACCGGCCTGCAGGTGCTGAAGCTGCGCGGGCCCCAGGACTTCTGGTACGCCGCCCGCGGCCTGGTCCGCCATCGCCGTGAGGTGGCCCAGGGCGCGCGGTTCGGGTTCCTCGGCGATACGCCGGGCATGACCGGCGCCCAGGCGGCGCTGGCCTATGTGCTGGCCAACCGGAATGTCGCCTGCGCGGTGACCGGGACCACGCGCCTGACCCACCTGGCCCAGAACATCGCCGCCTCCGGCATGACCCTGCCGGCCGCCACCGCGGATCGCATTCGCAGCGCGCAGGCGGCGTCCCGGGATTGACGACGGCCAAGCTTCACGGGATCGTGGGGCCGGGACGACAGAAACTGGAAATAGCGATGCCCTACAATTTCGAGATCAAGAAGGACAAGGCCGGTGAGTTCCGGGTGAACTTCAAGGCGCCCAACGGCGAGGTGATGTTCTCGACCGAAGGTTACGCTTCCAAGTCCTCGGCGAAGAACGCCATCGCCTCGATGCAGAAGAACGGTCCAGGCGCCGAGACGGTCGACACCACCACCGATTAGGCCCAAAAGCGCCGCGGGGCTTGCGATCCCGCCTCGGGCGCCGTCATAAGCCGCCTCCGCGCACTTCGCGGACGTGAGGGCTGCATGCCGTTCCCCGATGTGAATCCCGCCCTGCGGCGCGCCCTGGACAGCCAGGGCTACCTGGAACCCACCCCCGTGCAGGCGGCGATCCTCGAAGGGGCCGCCGCGGGTCGCGACCTGCTGGTCTCCGCCCAGACCGGGTCCGGCAAGACGGTGGCCTATGGTTTGGCGATGGCGGCGGACCTGCTGGGGACCGGTGAGAGCCTGGCGCCCGCGGCCGAGCCCTTGGCGCTGGTGATCGCGCCGACCCGCGAGCTGGCCCTGCAGGTGCAGCGTGAACTGGCCTGGCTGTATGCGCCGGCCGGCGCGCGGATCGTCGCTTGCGTGGGCGGCATGGACGCCCGGCGCGAGCAGCGGCTGCTGGAGGGCGGTGTCCACATGGTGGTGGGCACGCCCGGGCGGCTGAAGGACCACCTGGAGCGGGGCAACCTCGACCTGTCGGCCCTGAAGGTGTTGGTGCTCGACGAGGCCGACGAGATGCTGGATCTGGGCTTCCGCGAGGATCTCGACTTCCTCATCGAGGCGGTCCCGCCCAAGCGGCGGACGCTGATGTTCTCTGCCACCATCGCCAAGGAGATCGGCGCCCTGGCCCGCCGCTACCAGTCCGACGCTCACCGGATCGACACCACCGCGCGCAACGCTCCCCATGGCGACATTGAATACCGGGCCATGCGCATCGCGCCGGGTGAGGTCGAGCATGCGGTGGTCAATGTGCTGCGGTTCTTCGAATCCCCGGGGGCGCTGGTGTTCTGTGGCACCCGCGAAGCGGTGCGGCACATGTTCACGGCGCTGCGGGAGCGCGGGTTCTCGGTGGTGCATCTGTCGGGTGAGCTGAGCCAGAAGGAACGCACCGACGCCCTGCAGGCGTTGCGCGACGGCAGCGCCCGGGTCTGCGTGGCCACCGACGTGGCGGCCCGGGGCCTCGACCTGCCCGACCTGGGCCTGGTGATCCACGCCGAGCTGCCCGCCAACCGCCAGGGCCTGCTGCACCGCAGCGGGCGCACCGGGCGGGCGGGGCGCAAGGGGGTGTCGGTGCTGCTGACCCCCTACACCAAGCGCCGGCGGGTGGAGCAACTGCTGGCCTCGGCGGATATCGTGGCGGTGTGGTCGGGCCCGCCCAGCGCCGAGGCGATCCGCGCCGGTGACCAGAAGCGGCTGCTGGAGGACCCGATCCTCACCGATCCGCCGGCCGAGGACGAGGCGGCCCTGGTGGCGGCTTTGCTGGAGGGCAGCACCCCGGAGCGGATCGCCGCGGCGCTGATCCGCATGCACCGGGCCCGGCTGCCGGCGGCGGAGGAGGTGTTCGACGACGCCGGCGCGGGCGCAGCCGGCGGCGGCGCGGACATGACGCCGGCATGGCGGCCGCAGGACTCCGCGCCGCGCACGGATCGCCTGGGCGCGGACGAGGTGGACTGGTTCCGGCTGACCGTGGGGCGGCAGAATAACGCCGACCCGAAATGGCTGGTGCCGCTGATCTGCCGGCTGGGCCATGTGACCAAGCGCGATATCGGCCAGATCCGCATCTTCGATCGGGAGACCAAGTTCGGCATCAGCAAGGCGGTGGTGGTCAGGTTCAGCCAGGCCATCCGGGAGGCCAGCGCCGACGACGTGCGCATCGAACCCGCCGCGGCGCCACCGGACTCGCGCCAAGGCGAGGGGGGCAGGCCCCGCGCGGCCGGGCCGCCGCCGAAGCGCACCGGACCTCCCACCCACCGCAAGGGCCCGCCGCCGTTCAAGCGCGGCAAGCCCAAGCCCCGCGCCGACAACGGGGCCAAGCGGCGTTAGCCCTAGAGGCGCCCGAACACCAGGCTGAGGTTGTTGGCCGGCATGGCCAGGCGGCGGCGGAGCGCAAGGCCCGCCCGGGCGGCCAGGGCTTCGATGTCCTCGCGCCGGCGCAGGCCCCAGGCGGGGTCGCGGCGCTTGAGGTCGGCGTCGAAGGCCAGGTTGGAGGCGGCGGTGGCGACCTCGGCCTCCAGATAGGGGCCGTAGAGGTAGAGGACGCCCGCCGGCGGCAGGACGCGCGCCGCCAGCGCGATCAGGCCTTCCGCCGCCGCCCACGGGGCGATGTGGATCATGTTGATGCAGACCACGGCGTCGAACGGCCCCGCCGGCCAGGTGGCCGGGTCGGCGGCGTCGAGCCGCAAGGGCGCGGCGATATTGGCCAAGGCCGCGGCGTCGCGCCAGGCGGCGATGCTGGCCAGGGCCTCGGCGTCGCGATCGCTGGGGGTCCAGGTGACCGCGGGCAGGGCGGCGGCCATCCACACCGCATGCTCGCCGGCCCCGCTGGCCACTTCCAGGACGCGGGCCGCCGGGGGCAGGGCGTGGCGCAGCACCGCGAGGATCGGGTCGCGGTTGCGGGCGGTGGACGGCGAGACGCGGGCGGCGGGTTGCATCCGGCGAGCCTAGCGCTTGCCGTCGATGCCTGCGAGGATCAGCATCGATGGCGAAGGCCGAC
>CAXNKO010000291.1:0-3802 GCA_964202685.1 Caulobacterales bacterium | reverse complement strand
GGCCATGTGCGCCAGAACCGGGCCCTGGCGGCGGCGCACCTGGGCCAGCCGGCCGAGGCGCTGGTCACCGCCTATCAGATCCATTCCCCCCGCGCGGTCACCGCCGCCGGGCCCTGGCCGGCGGCGGCGCCGGAGGCCGACGCCGTCGTGGCGGCGACGCCGGGGGTGATCTGCGCCGCCCTTGCCGCCGACTGCGCCCCGGTGCTGCTGGCCGACGCCGACGCCGGGGTGGTTGCCGCCGCCCACGCCGGCTGGCGCGGCGCCCTCGACGGCGTGGTGGAGCAGGCCGTCGCGCGGATGGTGGAGTTGGGCGCGGCGCGCTCACGCATCCGGGCCGCCATCGGACCCTGTATCGGGCCCGCATCCTATGAGGTCGGCCTGGAATTCGAGGCCCGGTTCATCGCCGCGGATCGCGCCTACGCCGGCTTCTTCACCCCCGGCCCATCCGCCGACAAGCGCCAGTTCAACCTGCCGGGCTTCGTGCTGGGCCGCCTTGCCGCGGCCGGCGTCGGCCTGGCCGAGTGGATCGGTCGCGACACCTGCGCCGAGCCCGATCTGTTCTATTCCAACCGCCGCGCCTTCAAGGCCGCGGAGCCCGATTACGGACGGCTGCTGTCGGCGATCGTGCTGACCTGACACCCTGGAGACGGGCAGGCCTTGCCCGACTCGATGCGCCTGCTAAAAGCCGCCGCATTGACGCATATCCGCCGCGGGGGACCGATGAAGCTGCTGGCCGGCAACGCCAACCGTACGCTCGCCCAGGCGATCGCCACCCATCTGGACCTCCCGCTGACCAAGGCGCAGGTGAAGCGGTTCGCGGACAACGAAATCTGGGCCACCATCGACGAGAACGTGCGCGGCGAGGACGTCTTCGTCCTGCAGTCCACCAGCTATCCCGCCAACGACAACCTCATGGAGCTGTTGATCTGCATCGACGCGCTGCGGCGCGCCTCGGCCCGGCGGATCACCGCGGTGACGCCCTATTACGGCTATGCCCGCCAGGACCGAAAGACCGGCGGGCGCACGCCTATCTCGGCCAAGCTGGTGGCGAACTTGATCACCCGCGCCGGCGCGGACCGGGCGCTGATGATGGATCTGCACTCCGGCCAGATTCAGGGCTTCTTCGACATCCCCACCGACAACCTGATGGCGGCGCCGCTGATGGCGGCCGACATCAAGGCCCACTATCCGAATCCGAACGAACTGCTGATCGTTTCGCCGGACGCCGGCGGCGTGGTGCGGGCGGCGGCGGTGGCCAGCCGGTTGAACTGCGGCCTGGCCATCGTCGACAAACGCCGCAGCGGCCCCGGACAGAGTGAGGTGGCCAACATCATCGGCGACGTCACCGGGCGGCGGTTGATCCTTTATGACGACATCGTCGATTCCGCCGGCACCTTGTGCGGCGCGGCCCAGTCGCTGATCGAAGCCGGCGCCAGCGAGGTCTCCGCGTATGTCATCCACGGGGTGCTTTCGGGCGCGGCCGCCGAGCGGATCTCCAAGTCGGTGCTCAAGGAGCTGGTGATCACCGATTCCATCGAGGCCACCGAGACCGTAGCCGCCTGCGGGAAGATCCGCCGGGTCGGCTGCGCGCCGCTGATCGGCGAGGCGATCCGCCGCATCGCCAACGAGGAGTCGGTCTCCAAGCTGTTCGACTGAAACGGGATCACCGCGGCGAGCCGACCCATTGACCCTGTTTGCTCAGTGTCGGTTCATAGATTCTGACACATTCTGGCCGGCAATCCGGGCTAACGCCGCCAGGCAACCGAGGAAAGCTCTGCGATGACCAACCTACGTCGCCCCAGGACCGTCGCGGCCTTCGCCGGCCTGGCGCTGATCGCCCTGGCCGGAAGCTGGGTGGAATCCTCGGCGAAGACCAGGAAGCCCAGCCCGCCGCCGCCGCCCCCGGCCGCATCGGTGGTCGTGCTGCCGCGAAGCGTGATCCAGGAAGCGGCGGCCTACAGCGCCTATATGTCGCGCACCGCGGCGATCTCGCCGGTCTTCGGCGACGGGCCGTCCATCGCCCGATCCCTGAACCTCGGCGCGGCCTATGAACCGGATCACCTGGTGCGCGGCGCCATCGCCTACGGAGCCATCGTGGCCCTGCAGGACCCGGCCTTCGTGGCCAGTTTCCGCGCCTTCAAGAGCCCCGCCCAACGCCAGGAGGTCGCCTACGCCATCCTGCGCGACCCCTATTATGTGACGGCGTTCCAGGGCTCCGCCAGCGCGGCGGGGGCCATCGTCAACGCCGTGGGCGGCCAGGGCCAGGCGCTGTTCGACCAGGGCAAGCTGGTCAAGCAGTCGGCCTATGACGTCCAGCGGTCGAGTTGGTCGAAGACCGAGGTGTTCGATCGTCCGGGCCGCCTGCTGGCCACCAAGACCGCGTCCGCCGCGCCACCCGCCGCCGACGTCGCCGAAACCGCGCGCCTGCAGCAGGCGGTGCTGACCTCGGGTCAGTCGCCGCCCGCCGCCCTGACGCCCGCCGCCGCCGCACCGCCCTATCGGTCCCTGGTAATCCGTTCGCTCGCCGTGGCCGGGCTGGCCGCGCTGGGCCATGGCGGCGAGGCCAACATCACCCAGGTGTCGGCGCTGATGGTTGATCCGGGCGGCTCCACCTGCCTGCGGATGTCCAAGCTGAACCTCTACCAGTGCCTCGCCGTCTCCAGGCCGCACTATGAGGATGTGTTCTGCCTGGGCGAGCATGTGATGATGGACACCGGCCGCTGCCTGATGAAGACCGCCGGCGCGGTGATGCCGATCGAGCCCAAGACGACCTACGTGGCCACCAACGCCAGACCCTACAAGCCGGTGGCGAAGCGGACGCCCGTGAAGAAGGCGCCGGTCAGGAAGAAATAGCCGCGAAAAGCCGCCGCTTGCGCCGTTGCAACCCCGGCTTCCAGCGTGTAAACACCCGCACCCTTCGGCCCCGTGTGGGTCGGACACCGTCGCCGCGCAGCTTCGCGCGGCGGCTTCGTTTTGAGGCAAGGCGCGATGGCCGAGATCGTTTTGAACGTTGAAGTGCGCGAGCGGACCGGCACGGGCGGCGCCCGCGCCGTGCGGCGTGACGGCAAGGTGCCCGGCGTGCTGTACGGCGGCGCTCAGGGCCCCGTGGCCATCGCGGTGCGGGCGAATGAATTCCGCAAGGCGCTCTACACCGGCAAGCTGCTCGGTCACCTGGTGACCCTGAAGTACGGCGACGAGTCCCAGCCGGTGATCGCCAAGGATGTGCAGATGCATCCGGTCACCGACGCCCCCTGGCACTTCGACCTCTATCGGGTCGACGCCCACCAGACGGTGCGGATCGCCATCCCGGTCCACTTCCGCAACCACGACGATTCTCCCGGCCTGAAGCGCGGCGGGATGCTCAACATCGTGCGCCACGACGTGGAGCTGTCAGTGCCGGCCGACCAGATCCCCGAGGAACTGGTCATCGACCTGACCGGCCTCGAGATCGGCGACTCGGTGCGCATTTCCAACATCACCCTGCCGGCCGGCGCCCAGGCGACCATGGACGCCGACACCTTGGTGGCCACCGTCACCGGCTCCTCCGCCCAGGCGTCCGAGGACGCGGCGGCCGATGGCGAGGCCACGGCCGGCGAGTCCTAAAGACCCGTATCGCGGGGGATCAGATGCTGATCCTCACTGGCCTCGGCAATCCCGGCCCGCGCTATGCGGCCAACCGGCACAATATCGGTGCGATGGCGGTGGACGCCATCGCCCAGCGCTGGCGTTTCGGCGCCGAGCGCTCCCGCTTCCAGGGCCTGGCGCGGGAGGGTGAGATCGTCATCCCCGCCGGCCCGGTGAA
>CAXNKO010000290.1:0-3806 GCA_964202685.1 Caulobacterales bacterium | reverse complement strand
CACCGCCCCCACCGGCAGGCCGTCCGACTTCCGCGTCAGTGGCGGCAGGGCGTGGTAGGCGCGGAAGATGTAGCCGGAGCCGTCCACCAGATAGAGACGCACCTTTGGCCTGTCCTGGGCGTGGGTCGGCTGGGCGAGGGGCGTGTCGGCGGCAATGTCGGTCATGGCCGCAGAATAGGCGCTGGCGGCCGGGCGGTCACGCCCCGCGGCGATTCACCCAACAGCAATCGCGGCGCCTTAGTGCGGAGAGCTCAAACGGCCCAAGGAGACAGCCATGCTCGTCGTCACCACCGAGAACATTCCCGGCCACACCGTTCGCGAGATGCTGGGCCAGTGCTTCGGCCTGGTGGTCCGCAGCCGTGGCATCGGCGGCAACATCGCCGCCGGGCTGCGCTCGGTCTTCGGCGGCGAAATCCACGAATACACCCAGATGCTGGAGGAATCCCGCAAACAGGCCCTGGACCGGCTGGTGGAGAACGCCCGGCTGATGGGCGCCAACGCCATCGTCATGATGCGCTTTGATTCCTCGGAGATCGCCGAGTACATGACCGAGATTGTCGCCTATGGCACCGCTGTCTATGTGGATCCGCCGGTCTGAACCATGTTGCGCGCCTTTCTGATATTCGCCAGCGCCGCCCTGCTGGTCGCAGCCCTGATCAGCTGGTCGAAGAGCGGCGCAGCAGCCGGGGGCGCGGTCCTCGCCGCCTTGGCGCTGGTCACCCTGGTCAGCGTCCTGTTCGAGCGGACCCGGTACAGGCGGCTGCTGGAGACCCCGCCTGGGCCCGACTGGCGTGAGACGCCGGAGAAATTCATCGACCCGACCACGGGGGCGGCGGTAGTCGTCTATGTGCAGCCGCAGACAGGTCGGCGGGCGTATGTGAAGGCCTAAGCCGCCTTCGTCGCCGCCTCCAGCAGCTCCCTGACCTGCGCCGCCGCCTCGGGGGATCGGCCGAGTTCGGTGCGGATGTCGTCGGTACGGACCAGTTTCAGCGCCTCGCTCCGGGCGCGGTCGGCGGCGGGGCCCAAGGGGGCGGCCTCGCCGGTGGCCATGCGCAGCAGCATGGTCAGGCGGTGAAGCACCGGGCTCGCCGCCCGCGCCACCACCTGGGTCAGCTTGCCGTCAGCCTCGATCTGGCCGCCGAGGACGCCAAAGCCCTGTTGGATCGGCTGATAGTCCTCAGCCGCCAAGCCGCAACGGGCCACCGCGCGCTGCAGCGTGGCCAGGGACGCCAGGCGCGTGGCGGGGCTGTCGGCGCCGTAACGCAGCTCCTTCTCGAACCGCAGCGCCGTGACCACGCCGGACAGGTACCGACCGGCCTGGCGCTTGTTCGCTCCGCCGATGACGTTCTCCACCAGCCAGATCAGCGCCTCGGCCTCCTGGCGCGCGGAGCGGTCGTCGCCCAGGTATTCCTGCACGAAGTCGCCGGTGATCAGGGTTTTCGAGCGCGCGGCGAAGGCCGCCTGCACGTCGTCGATGGGCAGCAGCCGGTGCGAGGCGGCGGTGAGCGCCATGGCCAGACCGCGCAGAATGTCGATCTCGGCCTCGGCGTCGGAAGGCCGCAGCCGCCGGGGCCCGTTCAGCTCGCGAAGCACCCGCTTGCCGATAGACTGCCGCACGCCCTCAAACTCTTCGCCCGACAGCCAGCCGGCCAGCCGCTCGGCCGACGGCGGCAGGGCAGGCATGATCTTCTGCATCGCGGGATAGGCGGCGATCAGTGGCGCCAGGGTCTCGGCGGCGGAGAGCCGGGTCATGGCCGCCAGGCAGGCGCCCAGGTCAAGCTCCTTGCCCAGCAGGTCGTCCATTCCGACCTGAGACCCCAGGATTTCGGCCAACGGCTGCTCCAGGGCCGAGAGCGCCAGGGCCCGGGCGGGGCCCGCTTCCGGCGCCCCGTCGGCGAGGTCCAGCAGCCGCGACACCTTCTCGGCCCAGGTCTTCGCGGAGGCCAGGCGCCCGGCGATCCCGGCCCCCAGCAGGTAGCCGCGCTCGGGATTGCCGCCCAATCGCTCGCAGGCTTTGGCGAAGGTTTCCTTCTCAAGGTCGACCAACACGCCCTTGCGGCCATCTTTCAGAAGTTTCTCGATGGCGCGTTCGCTCAGCTGCTGGAAGCCGCGCATCAACTCATGCACCGAAATGCCGCGTTCCTGAGCCTCGGGCACGGCGATCTTTTGCAGGGCGTGCTGCAGTTCGGTTCCCGAGCTCTCCAGCTTCTCGACCAGGTCCGGCCGGTGCAGCAGCTCGAAGGGCGTGGCGCGGTTGCGCTCCAGCCAGGTGTCCAGCAGCCGGCCGATCCGTGAGCGGGCGTGCACGGTATACAGATCCTGCGGGGTGACGCAGAGCGGCTCCAGATCCTCGCGGATCTTCTTCGGCGCCTTCACCTGGGCGTTGCCCAGGCTGAGAATCTCGGCGGTGCGGTAGCCGCGGGTCTCGGGGTCGAGGGTCTCCTTGGTCACCCGCGCCGCCAGGGCGCGCCGCTCGGCGATCAAGGCCTCGGCGGCGGCGCAGGCCGCGGCGCGGTCCTCCGTGGCAAGCTCCAGCGCCCAGCCGGAGCCCGCGTTGCGCAGGACGAAGACCTCGAAATGAACCTGGGCGCCGCTCATGTGTGTGTTCCCTCGAACCCGGGGGAATCTCCGCGAACAAGCTTAATTTCAGATGACCCCGCCCGATCGCGGGCGCCCGCCCCATTGAGGCCACGCTGCGAGAAGAGTAATCCCTTGGATCGTCAAGGAGCCGTGACATTCAAATGGCCAAGATCACTCTGGTGGACGACGACGAGAACATCACCACATCGGTGGGTCTCGCCCTCGAAAGCCACGGACACGCCGTCAAGGCGTATTACGACGGCGCCTCGGGTCTCGCCGCCCTGGAGGCTGACCCGCCGGACCTCGCCATCCTCGACGTCAAGATGCCCCGCATGGACGGCATGGAGGTGCTGCGCCGGCTGCGCCGAACCTCCGACATCCCGGTGATCATGCTGACCTCCAAGGACGAGGAGATCGATGAAATCCTCGGGTTCAACCTCGGCGCCGACGACTACATCCACAAGCCTTTCAGCCAGCGGCTGCTGATCGAACGGGTCAAGGCGGTGCTGCGCCGCGCCGGCGCCGACGGCGAGGATCCGGCCCCCACCGCCAGCGAGGCCGCGCGGGCCATCAAGCGCGGAAAGCTCACCCTCGACCCCGCGCGCCATGACTGTCTGTGGGACGGCAAGCCGGTGAAGCTCACCGTCACCGAGTTTCTGCTGCTGCAGTCCCTCGCCCAGCGGCCGGGGTTCGTGAAAAGCCGCGATAATCTGATGGACGCCGCCTACGAGGATCAGGTCTACGTCGATGATCGCACCATCGACACCCACATCAAACGCATGCGCAAGAAGTTCCGCGACGTCGACGACACCTTCGACGCGATCGAAACCCTGTATGGCGTCGGATACCGTTACCGCGAAGCCTGACCGGCGGCGGCGGCCGTCCTGGTTCAAATGGCTGCCAGGCTCCAGGCTCGGTCGGCTGATCATCGTGCTCAACGCCCTGGGGCTGCTGATCCTGGTGGTCGGCGCCCTGGTGCTGAACGAGTACCGCCGCGGCCTGATCGCCGCGCGTCAGGACAGCCTGACGACCCAGGGCGAGCTGATCGCCACCATCATCGACCGCGCCGCCACGGTGGGCGAACCGGAACCGGCGATGGATCCCCAGTACGCCAGCGAGATCCTGCAGATGCTGTCGAATCCGCGCACCCAGCGGGCGCGGCTGTTCGACGCCCGGGGCGGCATGATCGCCGATTCCTACATGGTCGCCGACCGGGTGGAGTGGAA
>CAXNKO010000289.1:0-3809 GCA_964202685.1 Caulobacterales bacterium | reverse complement strand
CAAAAAGCAGTCTTGAATCACGCTTCGGGCTCATTGAGAATCCATAGAGTCCACAGCGCCTAGACCTTTCCTCCCGGCCCCCACGCGCCTACATGCCAAGTCAGATCACAAGGCCCTCGCCATGAAGACCCCCTATCTCGTCCCGGAAGCCAAGTCCCGCGCCGAACTTGATGACGCCATCACCTCGGCCATCTCCCCCATCGAGGACATCATCGAGGACGCCCGCAACGGGCGGCCCTACATCCTGGTGGACGCCGAGGACCGGGAGAACGAGGGCGACATCATCATCCCGGCCCAGTTCGCCACGCCGGAACAGATCAATTTCATGGCCCGCCATGCCCGCGGCCTGATCTGCCTGTCGATCACCGCCGAACGGGCGCGGCAGCTGCGCCTGCCGCCCATGGCCATCGACAACGCCGCCCAGCACGGCACCGCCTTCACCGTCTCCATCGAGGCCAGGGAGGGCGTCACCACCGGCATCTCGGCCCACGACCGAGCCCACACCATCGCCGTGGCGGTGGACGCCAGTAAGGGCCCCGACGACATCGTCTCCCCCGGCCACATTTTCCCCCTGGTGGCCCGCGACGGCGGCGTGCTGGTGCGGGCCGGCCACACCGAGGCGGCGGTGGACATCTCCCGTCTCGCCGGCCTCGCCCCCTCCGGGGTGATCTGCGAGATCATGAAGGACGACGGGACCATGGCCCGCCTGCCGGACCTGATCGCCTTCGCCCAGCTGCATGGCATGAAGATCGGCACCATCTCCGACCTGATCGCCTATCGCCGGCGGACCGAGCGTCAGGTGGAGCGGGTGCTGGAGACCCCGTTCGACACCACCTACGGCGGCCGCTTCCGGATGGTGATCTACCGCAACATCCTCGATGGCACCGAGCACATCGTGCTCACCAAGGGCCGCATCGATCCCGACAAGCCCACCCTGCTGCGCATGCACCGGGTCGATTTCGCCGCCGACATGCTGGGCCATGTGGAGGCGCGCCGCGACTACATCCCCCGGGCGCTGAAGGCGATCTCGGAATATGATGGCGCCGGAGCGGCGGTGTTCATCCGCGACTCCAACCCCGCCTGGCTCTCCGACCGCTACGGCCGGCCCGAGGCCGAGCGGCACAAGCCGGAAAGCATCCTGCGCGACTATGGGATCGGGGCGCAGATACTGCTCGATTTGGGCGTCCGAGACATCATCCTGCTTTCGGCCAGCGGACCGGTGCTGCCGGCCGCCCAGGGCTACGGCCTGAGGATCGTCGGTCGCCGGCCGTTCTGATTGTCGTTTTCTTGGGCGCCGAACGCGTCTATAAGGAAATTCAACATCCCGCCCGGCCGAAAGGCCGGGCGCCTTCATTTCCGGGACACCGCGATGACCGCCGATATCCTCATGCCCAAGGCGACCGCCGTCTGGCTGGTGGACAACACCTCGCTCACCTTCGATCAGATCGCCGATTTCTGCGCCCTGCACCCGCTTGAGGTGCGCGGCATCGCCGACGGCGAGGTGGCGCGCGACATCCGCGGCGCCGACCCGATCGCCAACGGCCAGCTGTCCCGCGAGGAGCTGGATGCGGCGCAGGCCAACCCCAAATACCGGATGCGAATCCAGAAGAGCCGCCACGCCGAGCTGTTGAAGCCGGTGAAGAAGGCGCCCCGCTACACGCCGGTCTCCCGTCGCCAGGACCGCCCCGACGCTATCGCCTGGTTCATCCGCAATCACCCGGAAGTGCCGGACAGCCAAATCTCGCGGCTGCTGGGCACCACTAAGGCCACCATCGACCAGGTGCGCAACCGCACCCACTGGAACTCCACCAATATCAAGCCCGTCGATCCGGTGACCCTAGGCCTCTCCACCCAGCTGGAGCTGGACGCGGTGGTTAGGAAGGCGGCCGATAAACGGGCCAAGGACGACGCCAAGCGCGGCATCGTTGAGCCGGAAGGCGACACCCTGCGCCCGGCCGCTGACGTCGATTTATCCGATGATCAAACCGCCGACGGCGAGCAGGACGGCGACTAGATTTAGTGGGCGCGGCTACGCAGTGCTTCCATCTCTTCCTTGAGTCGGAGCTTTTGTCGCTTGAGTTCCTTAAGCTTGATGTCGTCGAAAGCGGGCCGGTTCAACTCCTCCTGGATCGCCAGTTCGAGGCTCTCGTGACGGGATCCAAGTTCGCGGATACGGGCTTCCACGGCCATGATTCGGGGCTCCTCGCAGATGGAAGATTTATGAAGTGAACACCCGCTGCGCTTCGCTGTCAGATCACATATGTTTGCACGCCGTCACGTCGCCGCGGCGGCTTGAACCCGGGCGTGGAGAGCCTAGCGGATGACCCGTGCGGAGCGGCCGCGGCTGATTGTCGGCGTTTCCGGCGCCAGCGGGGCGGCCTATGGCCTGCGGATGCTGGACGCCTGCCGCGATCTTGGCGTGGCATCCCATCTCATCCTGTCCAAGGCCGCCGCCCTCACCCTGGCCCAGGAGACCGAGCTCACGGTGGCCGACGCCCAGGCGCGCGCCGACGTCAGCTATCGCCCGGGCGACGTGGGCGCGGCGGTGGCCTCCGGCTCGTTCCCGACCCTGGGCATGGTGGTGGCCCCCTGCTCGGTGCGCACCATGAGCGAGATCGCCACCGGAGTGACCGCCTCGCTGTTGACCCGCGCCGCCGATGTCACCCTCAAGGAGCGCCGGCCGCTGGTGCTCATGGTGCGCGAAACGCCCCTGCACCTGGGCCACCTGCGCAGCATGGTGAAGCTGGCCGAGATGGGGGCGGTGATCGCCCCGCCGATGCCGGCCTTCTACGCCCGTCCCCAGTCCCTCGCCGAGATGATCGACCAGTCGGTCGGCCGGGCGCTGGACCTGTTCGGCCTGGCGTGGAGCCCGGTGAAGCGCTGGGGGCGCGATGTGGGCCCCGCGCCGGGCGGCGACTGACATGAGCCTCTGGGACTGGGCGTCCGCGGTCTACGCGCGGCCGGGCGTCACCGAGGCCTGCCTCACCTTGCAGGACAAACACGGCCAGAGCGTCGCCTATCTGTTGTGGGCGGCCTGGGCGCGGACCACCGAGCCCACCCGGCTGGCCTCGGCGGCGCGCAGCGCCCGGGCCTGGGAGGCGTCCACGGTGGCCCTGCTGCGCGCCGCGCGGCGCAACCTCAGCGTCCGGTCCCCGCCGGTGGGCGACGCCGGCCGCGAGGCCCTGCGCGAACAGGTCCGAGGCGTGGAACTGGCCGCCGAACGGCTGATCCTGGAGACCCTGGAGGCGCGCACCGTCCAAGGCCGCCAGCGGGCGTCGGTGCTGGAGTCCCTGCGCGGCGCGACCGGCGCCTGGGGGGGCGAGGCGCCGGATCACATGTTGCGCGAATTGGCCGCCGCCCTCGATCCGGACTTGCCCTCCGGCGGGGACGGCCGGCATGATTGGGCTTCGGATCGAACCGCAAAGACGCCCATGGACGACGAAGGCGACGAAAAGGAACGTGAGTTGCGCGCCCGGCTGGCGGTGCTGAGCCAGGAGCACGCCGATATTGACGTGGCGATCCAGGCCCTGGCCAATTCCGCCCTGCCGGACATGATGGTGATCGGCCGTCTGAAGCGCAAGAAGCTCGCCCTGAAGGACGAGATCTCAAGCCTTCAGGATCAGCTGACCCCCGACATCATCGCCTGAGCCTGTCCCGGCGGCCGGCGTACATGGCTGCATCGGCGGCGGCCACGATCGCTTCGGGCTCGGCGTCCGCCGTGATGGCGCAGACCCCGTAGGACAGGTGCAGCGGCGCCGACCAGTCGCCGAACTCCACCGGAGCCGCCTCGATCGCCCGCGCCAGCACCT
>CAXNKO010000288.1:0-3810 GCA_964202685.1 Caulobacterales bacterium | reverse complement strand
GGATCGCCCGCGCGGCGGCGCAGGCCCGAAGTTTACCGGTCAACACCTGGCCGGAAACACCGGTCAGGGCCTCCGGGCGGGCGTCCGCCCGCCACAAGCCTATGGATTTGCTTGCAATAGCCCCCGCGGCGCCCTGCCCCCAGGGGGCTGTTCACCACCCGCGGAGCGGCCGAAGACGGCGGCGTTCGGTGCCCCTACCCCTCGAAATACCGCCGCGGATTGTCGGTGAGGATGGCGTCGAGGGTGGCGTCGCTCACCCCGGCCGCGCGCAGCTTGGGCGCCAGCACCCGGGTGAAATGCATGGGGCTGCGCGCCGGCATGGGGGTGGGGCCGTATAGCGCCCCGTCCATGTGCATCACGCAGTCATGGGAGACGATCAGCCGCTCCGCCTGGCCGGCGGCCAGCATCTCCAGCATCGAGGCGATGCGGCCCTCGTCGGGGCGGATGCGCTCGATGCCGAAGCGGTCGAAGCCGATATAGGCCCCGGCGCCCGTGATCCGCCGGTGATAGGCGTGGTCGGGGTTGGCGCAGGAGTGGCCGATGATCACCCGGCCGGGCGCGATCCCGTGGCCGGTGAGCGTCGCCAGTTGCAGGTCGCCATCGACGCCCTCGGTATGGGTGATGATCGGGGTTCCGGTGGCCACCGCCGCCGCCACCGAGGCGGCCATCACCTTCTGCTCGAACTTGGTGAACGGCGCCTCGCCGGTGGCCACCTTGATCACCGCGGGTTTAAGCCCGGTGGAGCCCACCCCGTCGGTTATTTCGGCCACGAACATGTCGGTCAGCCGCTGCACCCCGTCCGGGTCGACGTTCAGCTTCAGCTTCCAGTAGGGCCCGGCCAGCTTGTCCATGTAGAGGCCAACCGCGAAGAAGATGTTGAACCCGGTCCGCGCCGCCACCTCGCCAAGGATGTCCACGTCGCGGCCCAGGTCGTTGGGGCAGGGATCGAGCATGGCCCCGAAGCCGCCGGCCTTCAGCTCCGCCACTCCATCCACGCAGCGTTCGATGATGGCGCGCCGGTCCTGGGGCGGGCACGAGGTGTCCCCCTGCCAGCCGGGGAAACTGGCGATCAGGTGCTCGTGCATCAGCGTCTTGCCGAGCTTGTCGGCCGACACCGGTCCATTGGCGGAATTCAGGATCATGGCGGCGTCTCCTCTTGTGTCAGGTCTTGCGCTGGCGGCGGAAAGTTGGACCCTGGCGCATCGTTCGTCGAGGGAGGATGCGCATGCAATTCGGGGTTCTGGCCAACACCTCCATCAGCGACTGGCGGCTGATCGCCTTCGCCGAGGCGCTGGGCTTCGACTCGGCCTGGTTCGGCGATTCGCAGATGATCTGGTCGGACGTCTACGCTGTCATGGCGCTGGCCGCCCACCACACCTCGGCCATCCGCATCGGAACCGGCGTCACCATCGCCGGCACCCGCATCCCGCCGGTGGTGGCCAGCGCCATCGGAACCATCAACCAGATCGCGCCCGGCCGCACTCACCTTGGGATCGGCACGGGTCACACCGCCATGCGCACCATGGGCTTCGACCCTTTGAAGGCGCGGGAGTTCCGCGAGTACGTCCGCGTGTTGCGCGCCCTGCTGGATGGTGAGCCGGTGCAATACACCTGGAACGGCGAGACCCATGAGGTGGGCCACCTGCACCTGGGCGAGGGCTTCTGGGATTTCGAGCACAAGATCCCGCTCTATGTGGGCGCGGGCGGGCCGCTGGCCTGCAAGACCGCCGGGGCCTATGGCGACGGCCGGGTAAATGGCGGCGAGAGCCCGAACGCCCTTCTGCGCGCGCGGGCTCGGATGGAAGAGGGCGCCGCCGCCGTCGGCCGCACCCTGCCCGATCCCTTCCCCCAGGCCCTGTTGGTGGCGGCCCTGGTGCTGCGGCCCGGCGAGACGCTGGCCTGCGAGCGGGTGATCGACGGGGTGGGCGCCGAGGTCACCGCGCGGCTGCACGGCTGGTGGGAAGCCTATATGAAGGCCGGCCATGACGGCTTCGTCCCCGACAGCTGCCGCGACGTCTGGGACCAGTATCTGGCCTATCTGAACGGCCTGGGCCTGCCGCGCGACGCTCTGCACCGCCACGTCCACAAGGGCCACTGCACCTATATGGTCCCCGAGGAGCGCGGCTTCGTCACCCCGGAGATGATCCGCGCGGTCACCAAGCTGGTCTGCCCCCCCGACGAATTCATCGCCCAGGTCCGCCAGCTGCAGGCCGCCGGCATGACCGAGCTGATCCTGCTCTGCCCCACGGCGGCGTCGCGGGAGGTCTATGGCGACATCGCCCGGGAGGTGATCGCCGCCTATTGAGGGCGGGTTGACAGTTGGGGTCTCGGAAACCACAAGGCGGCGATCCACATCCGCTCGAACCGAAAGTTCACGGCCCAACTCGGCGCCCTTCTCCCTGCAGGGAGAAGGTGGCCCCGCAACGCGGGGTCGGATGAGGGGCTGCACTGAGGCCGCGGATGTGGCGCCGTTTTCTCGCGGAGATCGCCGCGTGGCCCCTCATCCGGCCTCCAAACGGAGGCCACCTTCTCCCTGCAGGGAGAAGGGAAAGATGAAGCGGCGCGGCGGACCAAGCGTCAGGAGTCCGCCCATGATCCCCCGCTACGCCCGCCCCGAGGCCGCCGCTATCTGGTCGCCGCAGACGCGCTTTCGCATCATGTTCGAGATCGAGGCCCACGCCGCCGACGCCATGGCCGAGGCCGGCGTAATCCCCAGGCAAGCCGCCGAGGCGATCTGGGCCAAGGGCCGCGATGTGGTGTTCGACGTCGAGCGCATCGACGAGATCGAGCGGGAGGTGAAGCACGACGTCATCGCCTTCCTCACCCATGTCACCGAGCTGGTGGGCGACGAGGCGCGCTTCCTGCACCAGGGGATGACCTCCTCCGACGTCAACGATACAGCGCTGGCCGTGCAGCTCTGCCGCGCCACCGACCTCTTGCTCGAGGACGTGGACCTGGTGCTGGCGGCGCTGAAGCGCCGGGCCTTCGAGCACCGGCTCACCCCCACCGTCGGCCGCAGCCACGGCATCCACGCCGAGCCCACCACCTTCGGACTCAAGCTGGCCGGCCACTACGCTGAGTTCCAGCGGGCCAAGGAGCGCCTGGCCATGGCCCGGTTCGAGATCGCCACCTGCGCCATCTCCGGCGCGGTGGGCACCTTCGCCAATGTCGCCCCCGAGGTGGAGGCCCATGTGGCCGCAAAGCTCGGCCTGGCGGTGGAGCCGATCTCCACCCAGGTGATCCCCCGCGACCGCCACGCGGCCTATTTCGCCGCCCTGGCCGTGGTGGCCGCCTCCATCGAGCGGCTGGCCACCGAGATCCGCCACCTGCAGCGCACCGAGGTGCTGGAGGCCGAGGAAGCCTTCGACGTGGGCCAGAAGGGGTCCAGCGCCATGCCCCACAAGCGCAACCCGATCCTCACCGAGAACCTCACCGGCCTGGCCCGGCTGGTGCGCGCCGCGGTGATCCCGGCCCTGGAGAACGTCGCCCTGTGGCACGAGCGCGACATCAGCCACTCCTCGGTGGAGCGCGCCATCGCCCCGGACGCCACCATCCACCTGGACTTCGCGCTCCGCCGCCTGGCCGGAGTGGTGGAGCGGCTGGTAATCTATCCCGAGAACATGCTCAAGAACCTCGACCGCCTGGGGGGCCTGGTGCATTCCCAGCGGGTGCTGCTGGCCCTGACCCAGAAGGGCGTCGCCCGGGAGGCGGCCTATGCGGCGGTGCAGACCGCGGCCATGAAGGTCTGGCGCAGCGAGGGGGTGTTTCTGGATCTGCTCAAGGCCGATCCGGTGGTGCGCCCCCACCTCA
>CAXNKO010000287.1:0-3820 GCA_964202685.1 Caulobacterales bacterium | reverse complement strand
CTGCCCGGACACGCTGCTGCGTAGCGAGTTGTACGAGCATCCGATTTGCGACCGCACAGCCCTCCAGGCCCAGAAGCAATTGTGGCGCCTTCAGGGACGCGGCGGGGTTTGGTTCTGCGGCGCCTATTTCGGGGCCGGCTTTCACGAAGACGGGGTGCAATCCGGGCTGGCGGTCGCCGAACAGTTGGGTGGCGTCCGGCGGCCTTGGTCCGTGGAAAACGAGAGCGGTCGAATCCACCTGACTCCAGCGGTCACCGAGGTGATGGAGCGGGCGGCATGACACAGGCATCGGCCTTGTATCGAGGCCAGGTGATGCACCAGCGCACGCGGCCAAAGAGGCACGCGCTGACCTATCGGGTATTCTGGCTGTTGCTCGACCTGGCGGAAGTCGATGGGCTGGCCGCACGGCTACGTCTGTTTTCGCGCAACCGATTCAACCTGTTGTGCTTTCATGACAGCGACCACGGTGATGGCTCGCGGCGGCCCCTTAGGGCGCAGGTCGAGGCGTATCTGGATCGAGCCGCCATCGATATGGGGCCGGGTGGGACAATCAGGCTGCTGACCATGCCGCGCGTGCTGGGATACGCCTTCAATCCGATCAGCGTCTATTATTGCCATCGCGCCGATGGCGGTCTGGCCGCCGTGATCTATGAGGTGACCAGCACCTTCAAGGTTCGGCATTCCTACGTGATTCCGGTTCTGGCCGAGGAGGCCTCAGAGGGCGCATTCCACCAGATCTGCGGCAAGGCGCTTCACGTCTCGCCGTTCATGGCCATGGACATGGATTACACCTTCGGAGGCAGCGTGCCGGGCGCGGCGCTCGACCTGACCATTGGCGTTTCCGATGCCAAGGGCGTGCTGCTGATCGCCGCCATGACAGGGCGCCGCGACGCCTTGACGGACCGCACGATATTCCGCGCGGTTACAGCCATCCCACTACTGACCCTCAAGGTCGTCGCGGCCATTCATTGGGAGGCGCTGAAGCTCTGGCTGAAGGGCGTACCACTAGCCCCACGTCCACCCGATCCCGAGGACCCGGCCACGATTAAAACCGCTTAGGGCCGCGCTAAGGTAAGGTGCACAACGTCCGTTCTGCCGGTGCGGAAGCCCACTTCGCAGTAGGCCAAATAGTAGCGCCACAGTCGGTGAAACCGTTCGTCGAATCCGAGCCGCCCAATCGCCGGCCAGTTCTGTTCGAAGCGGAGGCGCCAATGTTCTAGGGTCGTGGCGTAGTCAGCGCCGTGACGGGCGGATATTGGGTCCATGTGCAAACCCGACCGGGCGACTTCACGGGCCAGGCGCGCGTCCGACGCCAGCATTCCGCCTGGAAACACCTCCAGCTGGATGAAGTCCGGCCGACGGCGATAGTCCTCGAACAGGTCGTCGCGGATGGTGATCACCTGCAGGCCGGCCCGGCCGCCTGGCTTGAGCAGGCGCGCGATCTGTTTGAAGAAGGTCGGCCAATAGGCCTCGCCGACAGCCTCGAACATCTCGATCGAGATCAGGTTGTCATACTCGCCATTGATGTCCCGGTAGTCGAGCAGTCTTACGTCCACCCGTTCAGATAGGCCGGCGCGAAAGAGGCGTGCTTCCGCGAAGGCTTTTTGCGATGGCGACAGTGTGATCGCGGTGACGTGCGCCCCGAGTTCGCCGGCCGCATATTCCGCGAAGCCGCCCCAGCCGCAACCTATCTCAAGGACTCGGCTGTCCCGGCCAATGCCCGCCATATGCGCCAGACGCTCATATTTGCACCGCTGCGCAACCTCAAGGGACTCGTCCGGCGTCTCGAAAATGGCTGAAGAATAGGTCATGCCGGCGTCGAGCCATGCGCCATAGAAGTCGTTACCCAGATCGTAATGCGCGAGAATGTTTCGGCGGGCGCCGCTGCGGGTGTTTCGGTTGAGCGCGTGCAGCAGCCCCTGGGCTTCTCTAGATAGCGGAATCCCGCGGAGCCTGCGCGCCAGGCCCTCGTAGTTCCCGGCGAAACCGGTGAGCAGGGCCGTGAGGTCAGGCGTATCCCAGTCGCCGGCCAGATAGCCGTCCGCGAGTCCGATGTCGCCGCCGAACAGCAGCCGACGGGCCGCGCGCCAGTCCCGCAGGCGCCATCTGACCTCCGGGCCCGTGCCTCGAAGGCCGATCCTGACTGCGCCTGGACGCCCGGGAAGGTCCACGGTCAGTGAGCCATGCCTCCATTGTGACGCCAGATGCCGCAGCACCAGCCGCGCGAGCGGCGGGCCATCGACGTCGTGCAATGCGCAGGCGACGCTCGCTCCATCCATTCAGTGGGCTCGCCGTCGGAAACGCAGCATGACAATCGCCGCGCCGGCGGCGCTAAGTGCGGTTACGGTCGCGCCCCACATCAGATCCAGGACGGTGACCTTCGTCGACCAGGTCGCCAGCGTCGCCTGATTGGTAAGGTCGTAGGTCGCATAGGCGACAAATCCGAACCCCGCGCCGCGGATTAGCGCCAGGCGCGCTCGTCCCGACTCCAGTGCAGGGGCAATTGCGAAGGCCACGACTCCGGCCAGATAGATCAAGTAAAACAAGACCGCCGGCAACAGTCTCGGTCGTGGCGCCAGCAGCTCACCCAGCTCGGCGCGATAGAGGCGCTCCGACATCAGGGTCAGCCAGACAGCGTCCATGATCATAAAGATCAGCCCGCAGACGGCGTAGCTCACGGCGTAGTCCCGGACCCCCCTCATGCGGGCGCCAGGCGATAGTGGCTGACGCCCCACTCCGCGCCGGCCGCGTGGCCAAAGAGCCGCTCTGTGGCGAGGAAGAACAGCCGCCAGCGGCGCCCCCAGAGGGTTGCGTCCTGACCGTAGACGCCGCTTAGAACTTCCCCGATCTCACTAGCGTGGGCGTCATAGTTCGCCAGCCAGGCGCGGGCCGTCCGGGCATAGTGCGTACCGTTCCAGCGCCATTCCGCCTCAACTTCGAAGATGTCATTGAAGCGCCGGATCAGACCGTGGCTTGGCATGATGCCGCCGGTGAAGAAATGCTGGGCAATCCAATCCGAATCGTCTCGCCTGTCGAAGCGGTACGGCGCCGAGCGGTGGCTGAAAACGTGGATGAACAACCGCCCCTCCCGACTCAGCCAGGTGCGCGAGCGCGCCAGCAATTCTCGCCAGTTGGACATATGCTCAAACATCTCCACCGAAACGATGCGATCGAAGCGCGTCTCGGTCGCGAAGTCGTTCATGTCGGCGGTGACCACCTCAAGGTTCGTCAGCCCGGCGATCCGCGCCCGGGCGTTGATGTACCGGCCTTGGGACGCGGAATTGGAGACGCTTTTTATGCGCGCGTGAGGGTACTTCCGCGCCATCCAGAGGCTCAGCGACCCCCAACCGCAACCCAGTTCAAGGATCGACTGGCCATCGCTCAGGTCGGCATTCTCGGCGGTTCGCCGCAGCGCTTGTTCTTCGGCGACGGCGAGGTCGTCCACGTCGCAGTCATGATAGCAACATGAGTACTTCAGCTGCGGCCCCAATATGGCCTGGAAGAACGCTGGCGGCAGTTCGTAATGCTGAATGTTGGCGGCGTCCGCGTGCTCGGCGATGTTAAGCTCCAACATCTCGCGCATGAACGTCGCCTCGCAATCAGGCGCGTAGCGGGCTAGTCGGCGGCGGGCGCCGCCCACCATCCAGTCTATCGCCGCGCGGCGCGCGAAGTCGGGCAGGGGCGCGCCCTCGAAAATCTGTAAGGCGGAGGCGACTTGGCTCAAGAATGGGCTCCTGAACGTGGAAGGTGTACGAAGGCGGCGAAGAGGGTCCGCAGTGCGAAGGCCGCGAATTGAAGGGGTGGTGAAGCCGCTGCCATC
>CAXNKO010000286.1:0-3820 GCA_964202685.1 Caulobacterales bacterium | reverse complement strand
GCACCAGGACGCCATGGAGGCGGCCATGGCGCGGATCAAACCCGCCGTGGAACTGCAATCCATCGGGACCGCCGACTTCGCCATCGAGGCGGCCACCGAGGATGAGGAGGTCAAGAAGACCATCTTCCGGGCGCTGACGCCGCACCTGGCCCCCCAGACCCTGCTGGCGTCCAACACCTCGTCGATCTCGATCACCCGCCTGGCGTCGGCCACCGACCGGCCGGAACGGTTCATTGGCCTGCACTTCATGAACCCGGTGCCGCGCATGAAGCTGGTGGAGATCATCCGCGGCATCGCCACCGGCCCCGACACCTACGAGGTCGCCGTCGATTTCGCCAAGTCCCTGGGCAAGACCACCGCCAACGCCGAGGACTTCCCCGCCTTCATGGTCAACCGCATCCTGGTGCCGATGATCAATGAGGCGATCTATACCCTCTACGAGGGGGTCGGCACCGTCGAGGCCATCGACACCGCCCTGAAGCTGGGCGCCAACCATCCCATGGGCCCACTGGAGCTGGGCGACTTCGTCGGCCTGGACACCATCCTGTCGATCATGAACGTCCTCTACGACGGCCTGGCGGACTCCAAGTACCGGCCCTGCCCGCTGCTGGTGAAGTACGTCGAGGCCGGCTGGCTGGGCCGCAAGGCCGGGCGCGGGTTCTACGACTACCGCGGCGACCACCCGGTTCCGACGCGATAGAGCCGACCACCGTCTAATCCAGTCGACTTTCCCTAGACGTCCAGCCGATACTAGCCATCGATTCGAAACGGTCGGACCATGCGACGCCTGACGCTCGCGCTGCTCTGTGGCGCCTACCTGTGTCTATCGCTGATCGTGGCGCTGTCCATTTGGCGCAACGGGGGCGGCTGGTCCGCGGCCATCGCCGGATTCATCGCCGGCCTCGGCCTGTGCATCGCCGTCCACGGGTTGATCGTGCGCGCTCTGGAGACCGCCGCCACGGCCGGGCAGCTCGCCGCCCTGCGCGAGGCCAACCGCCTGCTGGTCGATCAGCTGGAGCGCATGGACGCCCGGGTCACCGAGGTGGTGGAGACCCTGGCCGACGACGCGGTGCGCCGCTCGGAGGAACTCTCCGACGAGGTCCACATCCTGGAGGACCTGGTCCAGCGGATGAGCAACCGCCTCGACGAGCGCCTGGTGGCCACCGCCCCGGCCCCCGGCCGCACGCCGCTGCATCCCCAGTCGGGCGCGCTGCTGGAGACCGTGCGCGCCGCCCTGACCGAGAACCGGGTCGATCTCTACCTGCAGCCGGTGGTCAGCCTGCCGCAGCGGCGCACGGTGTTCTATGAGAGTTTCTCGCGGCTGCGCGACGAGACCGGCCGGGTGCTGATGCCGGCGGAATATCTGTCGGTGGCCGAGCCGGAGGGCCTGGTCACCGCCATCGACAACCTGTTGCTGTTCCGCTGCGTGCAGATCGTGCGCCGGTTGGCCAAGCAGGACCGCAAGATCGGCATATTCTGCAACATTTCCAGCCTCAGCCTCGCCGACGAGACCTTCTTCCCGCAGTTCCTGGAGATGCTGTCGGACAACCGCGACCTGGCCGGGGCGCTGATCTTCGAGCTGGGCCAGGCCGCCTTCGACGCCCGCGGCGCGGTGGAGGCCCGCAACATGGGCAAGCTGGCCGAGCTGGGCTTCCGCTTCTCCCTGGACAAGGTCACCGACTTCGACCTCGACCTGCAGGATCTGACCCGTTCGGACGTCAAGTTCCTGAAGATCGCCGCCCAGCCGCTGCTCAGCGAAATCATCGAGCTTGATGGCCGCATGGTGCTGAAGTCGCTGCCCGACCTGGCGGCGGAGGACTTCTGCGCGCTGACCCGCCGTTACGGGGTCGAGGTGATCGCCGAGAAGGTGGAGACCGAACGCCAGGTGGTGGACGTGCTGGAACTCAGCATCGCCTATGGCCAGGGCCACCTGTTCGGCGAACCGCGCCCGATCCGCGACGCCGTCATCGCCGAATCCGATCCCCCCGCCGACTTCCTCTCCAGCTCGCTGCGCCGCCGCGCCAGCGGGTGGAAGTCGGCCGCGACGGCGTAGACGCCGCGCGCCGCATGGCGTAACCCGCCCCGCTCATGACCCGCCTGATCCCCGGCCTTTCCGCCCTCGCCGACCGTTACGACGTGCTGCTGTGCGACGTCTGGGGGGTGGTCCACAACGGCCGCGCCAGCTTTCCCGCCGCCTGCGCGGCCCTGGCCCGATGGCGCGCCGAGCGGGGGCCGGTGGTCTTGATCTCCAATTCGCCGCGGCCGGCCGAATCGGTGATTCCGCAGCTGGACGAACTGGGCGTGCCCCGGGAGAGCTGGTCGACGTTGGTCACCTCGGGAGACGCCACCCGGGCGCTGCTGGCCGGGCGCGCGCCGGGCCCGGCCTGGGCGATCGGGCCGGAGCGCGACGCGCCGCTCTACGAGGGGCTGGGGCTGAGGTTCGCCGACCCCGGGACCGCCGCCTTCATCTCCTGCACCGGCCCCTTCGACGATGAGATCGAGACCCCGGAGGACTATCGGGCCCGATTCGAAATCGCCATCGCCCGCGACCTGGAGATGATCTGCGCCAACCCGGACCTGGTGGTGCAGCGGGGCGAGCGGCTGATCTACTGCGGCGGCGCCCTGGCCGAGCTCTACGCGGCCATGGGAGGGCGCACCCTGATGGCCGGCAAGCCGCACGGGCCGATCTACGAGCTGGCCCTGGCGCTGGGGGCGCAGCTGCTGGACCGGCCGCTCGCGCGCGACCGGGTGCTGGCCATCGGCGACGGCCTGGCCACCGACGTGCGCGGCGCCAACGTCCAGGGGCTGGATGTGCTGTTCATCGCCGGCGGCATCCACGGGGCGGAGATCCTCGGCGGGGCGGCGCTTGATGCGGCGGCCGTGGCGCGGGCCCTGGGGGAACAGGGGCTGTCGGCCGCCTACGCCATGGCCGATCTCGTCTGGTGATGCGGCGCGATCGTCGTTAGAGAGACCAACCTGCAGGGGGCTGAGGCGCGGTGCTGTTTTTCGAAGACCTGAGCCTCGGCCAGAGCGCCGAGACCGACCGGACGGTGGACGCAGGCGTCATCGACGCCTTCGCGGCGGTGTCCGGCGACACCAATCCGGTCCACATGGACGACGCCTACGCCGCCGCCTCCCCGTTTGGCGAGCGGATCGCCCACGGCATGTTGGCCGCGGCCTATATTTCCGCGGTGCTGGGGGTCCGGTTGCCAGGGACGGGCGCGATCTATGTCTCCCAGACCCTGCGGTTCCGCCGGCCGGTGAAGATCGGCGACGTGGTCACGGCGCGGGTGACCGTCACCGAACTGGACCCCGAGCGGGCCCGGGCCACCCTGGCCACCGTCTGCCTGGTGGATGACAAGCCGGTGGTGGAGGGCGAGGCGGTGGTGATGCTGCCGCGACGGACAGGGTGACTCCATGCGGGTGATCCACGGCTGGATGGACTTGGCCCCCGGCGACCGCGCCGCGTCGGTGGCGCTGGGTAATTTCGACGGCGTCCACCGGGGCCACCAGCGGGTGATCGCCCAGGCGGCCGAGGCGGCGACCGCCACCGGCGCGCCGCTCGGCGTTATCAGCTTCGAGCCGCACCCGCGGCGGATCTTCCAGCCCGACGCGCGCCCCTTCCGGCTGATGACCACCGCCCAGCAGGCCCGCGCCCTGGCGGCGCTGGGGGTGGAGCGGCTGTACGTGCTGCCGTTCGAGCTGTCCCTGGCCGAACTCAGCGACCGGGCGTTCGTGCAGGAGGTGCTGCACGAAGGCCTCGGCGTGCGCCACGTGGCCGTGGGCTTCGACATCTCCTTCTGCATGGGCCGCCCCGGCA
>CAXNKO010000285.1:0-3824 GCA_964202685.1 Caulobacterales bacterium | reverse complement strand
CTCGTCCGGCGCGCGGATCAGGTGGGCGGTCAGCGCGATCTCGGTGGTGCTCATGGCCCAGACGTGCAGGTCATGCGCCTCCTCCACCCCGGGCAGGCCGCCCAGCCAGGTCCGCACGGCGTCCACATCGACGCCGCGGGGGGCGGCGTCCAGGGCCATGTCGACCGACTCCCGCAGCAGGCCCACCGTGCCGATGACGATCACCACCGCGATGCCCAGGCTGAGCGCCGGGTCGATCCACAGCTGGCCGGTGGCGATCATCAGCGCCGCGCCCGCCACCACGGCCAGCGACACCGCGGCGTCGGCGGCCATGTGCTGGAAGGCGCCGCGGATGTTCAGGTCCTCCTGGCCGCGCAGGAACAGCAGCGCCGTGGCGGTGTTGATGACCACTCCGATCGCCGCGGTGATCATCACCGCCTGGGTCGCCACCGCCGCTGGGGCCAGGAACCGGCGCACCGATTCGCTGGCGATGGCCCCCACCGCCACCAGCAACAGCACCCCATTGGCCAGGGACGCCAATATGGTCGCCTTGCGCAGCCCATAGGTCCGCTGCCCGGCCGGCGCGCGCCGGGCCAGGACCGCGGCGCCCCAGGCCAGCAGCAGCGCCAGCACGTCGGACAGGTTGTGGCCGGCGTCGGCCAGCAGCGCCAGGGAGCCGGACCACAGGCCGACCCCCGCCTCGGTCAGCACGAAGGCCATGTTCAGGGTCACCGCGATGGCGAAGGCGCGGCCGAAATCCCTCGGCGCATGGCCATGGCCGTGAGAATGGTCGTGATCGTGGGCGGAGTGAGCGTGCGCCATGGCCCTATGTCTCACCGGCGGGAAGCGGGATCAATCGCGCCGGCCTTTCACCAGGGCCTCGGCCCGGCGGGTGGCGGTGGAAAGCCTGCCCGACCACTCCGCCGCCAGGGCCTCCAGGGCGGCCGGGCCGGCGTCAGAGGGCACATGGCAGGGTCCGTCCCAGACCACGGCGCCACGGCCGAACGGCAGGCCGACCATCATCGCGTCCCAGTCCTTCAGGCGCATCGCCGGGGCCGCGGCCAGGCCCATCAGATAGACCGGCGCCCCGGTGCGCCGAGCGATCTGCACCGCGCCTAGGGCGACCACCTCGTTGGGACCGCGCGGTCCGTCGGGGGTGATGATCAACAGGCCGCCGCCGGCCACCCAGTCCACCGCCTCGCGGATGGCCGCCAGCAGGCCGCGGGTCTTGACCCAATCGCCCGGCTTGGCGGTGGAGGCGCGGATGGCCGGATAGCCCAGGGCCTCCAGCGCCACGGAGAGCGAGGTCCCGTCGGCCGAGGGCGAGATCATGCAGCGGCGCCGGGGTCGCGCCAGCCAGACGTCGCCCATCCCCTTGGCCAGCGGAATGCGGCTGTGCCAGAACAGCGCCAGCGCTCCCTGTCCCGCGCCCAGCGCCGGTTCGACGCAGGCGCGGTTCTCGTGGCGCCAGCGCACCGTGCGGCCGATCAGCCACAGATAGGCGATCAGCAGACCGGCCAGCCCGGTTCGGATCAATGGATGGCGCAGGAGGCGCTTCAAGCCGCGCTCTCCGCCTCCAGGTCCTGGCGCCGGGCCAGCCGGGCGTAGAGCCCGCGGGCGCGGATCAGGCCGGCATGGGCGCCGGTCTCGACGATGCGGCCCTTGTCGATCACATAGATGCGGTCGGCGCCGCGCACCGTGGCCAGCCGATGGGCGATCAGCAGGGTGGTGCGGCCGGCCATCAGCCGGGCCAGGGCTGTCTGCACCTGGGCCTCGCTCTCGGCGTCCAGCGCGCTGGTGGCCTCATCCAGCAGCAGGATCGGCGCATCCTTGAGGAAGGCCCGGGCGATGGCGATCCGCTGCCGCTGGCCGCCGGAAAGCCGCGCCCCGGCCTCGCCGACGCCGGTGTCGTAGCCATCGGGCAGGGCCAGGATGAAGTCGTGGGCGGCGGCGGCGCGGGCGGCGGCCTCGATCTGGTCCTGGCTGGCGTCGGGCCGCGCATAGGCGATGTTGGCGCGCACGCTGTCGTCGAACAGGAACGGCTCTTGGGTGACCAGGGCGATGTGGTCGCGCAGCGAGGCCAGGGTCACCTCGCGCAGATCGGTTCCGTCCAGGCTGACCCGCCCGGCGGTGGGATCGTAGAAGCGCGGGATCAGGTTGAGGATGGTGGTCTTGCCGCCGCCGGAGGGGCCGACCAGGGCCACGGTCTCACCTCGGCGCGCCTCCAGGGTCACATGTTCCAAGGCCGGCGGGCCGTCGGCGTAGGCGAAGCTGACATCCTCGAAGCGCAGGGTCGCCTCGGCGGCGTGGAGCGGCCGGGCCCCCGGCTGCTCGCGAACTTCCGGCTCCACGTCCAGGGCGGCGAACAGCCGCCGCGCCGCTGACAGGCCCTCGGCCATCACTGTCTGCAGATTGGCCAGCTGGCGCAGGGACTGAGACGCCATGCCCAGCGCGGTCATGAAGGCCACGAAGGCGCCGATGTTGGTGGCCCCGGCCATCGACCGCCAGCCGGCGTAGGCCAGCACCGCGGCCACCACCAGGGTCATCACCGTCTCAGTGGCGGGCGCGGCCATGGCCCGGGCGTTGGCGCCCTTCTCCAGGTGGCGCTGGCGGCGCGCCACCACGGCGGCGACCCGGGCTTCCTCATTGGCCTCGCGGTTGTCGATCTTCACCACCCGCACCCCGTCCAGGCTCTCCATCACCGCGGTGGACAGCGCCGAGGTCTCGGTCATGGCGCCCTTGGCGGCCTTGGTGGTGCGTTTGGAGAACCGCCGCATGATCGCAGTGACCAGCGGCACGGCCAGGATCACCAGGATCGCCAGGGCCTTGTCGTTGGAGATCATCACCGTGATCGCGCCGGCGACGATCAGCAGGTGCTGGGTGTAGTTGACCACGCCGGCGGTGGCGGCCTCGCGGATCAGGCCGGCGTCATAGAGCACCGAGGACACATAGGCGCCGGTGTGCTGGGTGCGCAGCCGGGCCAGGTCGGCGCGGACCAGCTTGCCGAACAGCTGCACCTGCACATCGCCGACCACGGCGTTGCCGATGCGGTTGACCAGCCGGGCCTGCACCACCTGGGCGATGGCGCGGGCCACGGCGTAGGCGGCGATGGTCAGGGGGATGGCCACCAGGGCGCCGGGCTTGTGGTTGACCAGCAGGTCATTGACCGCCGGCTCCAGGATCTGGGCCAGCTTCACCGAGGTCACCCCCACCATCACGGCGGCGATGAGGGCGGCGAACAGCCGCATCCGGCGCGGCGCCAGATAGGCCCGCCAGATCCGGCCGACCAGGACCCGCGCCGGAATGTCGGCCGCAGCGGAGGCGCTCTCGCTCATGGCCCTGGGGTCCCGCGATGCGGTGGCGAAGTCAAGCCGCGGCGATCAGGTCGCCCCGTCGTCGAACAGCGCCTTGATGGCGATGATCTGCGGCTTCATCGACGGCGTGCGCGGCATGTCGTCGATGAACTTGAACACCGTCGGCGTCTGGTAGGGCAGCATGTTCTGCCGCGCCCAGGCCCGCAGTTCGTCCTCGGTGAGCCGGGCGCCCTCGCGCAGCACCACGGCGGCGGCCGGCGCCGCGCCCAGGCGCTTGTCGGGGATGCCGACCACGCAGCATTCGCGCACGTCGGGATGGCGTTCGAGAATGTGGCCGATCTCCTCGCCGTGCACCTTGAAGCCGCCGCGGTTGATGGCGTTGTCGGTGCGTCCGGTGATCCACAGGTAGCGGTCGGCGTCGAGCCTGGCCAGGTCGGTGGTGCGCACCCACTTGCCGTCCCAGAGGAAGTCGCCGCGCAGCTCCAGCACGCCCTCGGTTCCCACCGGCAGGCTCTCGCCGGTCTCCGGGTT
>CAXNKO010000284.1:0-3838 GCA_964202685.1 Caulobacterales bacterium | reverse complement strand
TTCTACGATCTCCAGTTCCTCGAAGACCCGGCCGTAGCCGCGCTGATTGATGAAGAACGAGCGGGCGCCGAGTTTCAGATCGTTGACCTGGAGCGGTATGATCACCTTGGTGGCGGACTCGCGGCGGCCCGGAAACAGCTCGACCTCGTTCGGCCGCAGCCGGTGCTTGACGATGATCGAGCGATTAAGGGCGCGGCTCCTGAACACCGGGGCGTTCCCATAGGGCGCGGAGCCGCCGTGCTTGATCATCACCGCGATCAGATTGAACGTCCGCGCCGCCGAGCCCGAGGCGGCTAGCCTCACCAGGCTGCTGATTTCACGCTTGGACATATCTTCCCGTTGCCTGGCGTCCAAGACGGATCTGGAGGCCGCCAAACGCCCGCACGCGACGGCGCACCCGACGATCAGCACGGGACGTAGGGAACATACAGAACCGCACAGGTGGACAATTCGCTAACCGCACGGACCTGGCCGGCGCCGGCGCGCCGGTTACAGCTCGATGGACCCCACCGCGCAGTGGTCGGTTCGCCGCCGTAGCGGGCCCCGGTAGGTCTGGCTGGTTCGCCGCCGCCGGTCGGGACCGAAATAGTCGTCCGACTTGGCGAAGCTGCGGTTGCTGCTGATCACCCGGCGCAGCCGGTCAAGCACGCCGGCGGCGGTGATCGGCTTGGCCAGGAACTCATTCACCCCGGCGTCCCGCGCTTCGGCCACCCGGCGGCCGGTGGCGTGGCCGGTGATCATGATCACCGGCAAGAATTTGTTTGGACTGTCGGGCGCATTGCGCAGCTCCCGCACGAACTTGATCCCGTCCATGGGCGCCATCGCCAGGTCGGTGACCACGACGTCGATGGTGGTCTTGCGCAGGATCTGCAGGGCCTCGGTCCCGTCGCCGGCCTGACGAAGATCCCGGCAACCGAGCGAACGGAATATCTCGCTCAGCATGATCCGCATGGGTTTGCTGTCATCGACGATGAGGATCTTGAGAAGGTCGTACTGCACGGCGGCCACATC
Source organism: Caulobacterales bacterium (assembly GCA_964202685.1). Taxonomy (GTDB): domain Bacteria; phylum Pseudomonadota; class Alphaproteobacteria; order Caulobacterales; family Caulobacteraceae; genus Phenylobacterium. The sequence goes on along the minus strand of CAXNKO010000284.1, from coordinate 2,827 downwards.
TCCACCAAGCCGATCGACCGCCTGCGCGCATGCCGGCGCCGGGACTTCCCGGATGCCGCCACGAATGTGCGGAAAGACGATTCAGGTCAAGATGAAGCAACTGCAGTGATTAAATCGCTGCTTATGCTGGCGCCGATACTCTATTTACAGTCGACAATTACAACCTCAGCGTCAGTGCGGGCGTGAATTGTCACATGGGGTTCGTCGCGGATCGCGGCGGCGTCGCGGGGTCCGAGGCTGACGCCGCCCACGTCGATCTCGCCGTCCGCCGCCACCAGATAGAGGGGGCGGCCGGGCGCGGCCGGGTAGGTCAGGGTGCGGCCGGCCTCCAGGGTCGCGCCCAGCACGCGGGCGTCGGCGCGAATCGGCAGGGCGCCGGCGTCGCCGGGCTGACCGCTGGCCAGCACCGCGAAGGCGTTGGCGCGTTCGCCCTTCGGGAACGGCTGCGTCCCCCAGGACGGCTCGCCGCCGCGGGCGTCGGGCTGGATCCAGATCTGGAACAGGGTGGTGGTTTCCGGTTCCAGGTTGAACTCGGCGTGCTGCACGCCGGCCCCCGCGCTCATCACCTGCACGTCGCCGGCCTCAGTGCGGCCCTTGTTGCCGAGGGAGTCCTGGTGGGAGATGGCCCCGGAGCGGACATAGGTGATGATCTCCATGTCGGCGTGGCCGTGAGGGGGAAAGCCCTGGCCGGCGGCGATCTCGTCATCGTTCCACACCCGTAAGGCCCCCCAGCCCATGCGGGCGGGGTCATGCCAGCTGGAAAAGCTGAAATGGTAGTGGGCGTTGAGCCAGTCGTTCTGGAATCGGCCGAGGCCGGCGAAGGGGCGCTTTTCGATCATGGGGCTCAGATAGGGTCGCTCAGCGGCGACCGGAAGTCCCCGGCGCGAACGCCCCGCCGCCGGTCTGGCCGCGATGGCGCAGAAAGGCGTCGGCCAGCACGCAGGCGGTCATCGCCTCCACCACCGGCACGGCGCGGATGCCGACGCAGGGGTCGTGGCGGCCCTTGGTGCGCAGTTCGATGGCCTCGCCGGCCTCATTCAGGCTCCGGCGCGGCGACAGGATCGACGAGGTGGGCTTGAAGGCCACCCGCGCGGTCACCGGCTGGCCGGTGGAGATGCCGCCCAGCACCCCGCCGGCCTTGTTGGAGGTGAACACCGGCCCGTCGTTTCCCGGCCCCATCTCGTCGGCGTTCTCCTCGCCAGAGAAGGCGGCAGCGGCGAACCCGGCGCCGATCTCCACCCCCTTGGCGGCGTTGATCGACATCAGGGCCGCGGCCAGCTCGGCGTCGAGCTTGCCATAGATCGGCGCGCCCCAGCCGGCCGGCACGCCGACAGCCTCCACGCAGACGACAGCCCCGGTGGAGGAGCCGGCCTTGCGGACCTGTTCCAGGTGTTGCTCCCACACCGCGACCATGGCCGCGTCCGGGCACCAAAACGGATTGTTCAGGGTCTCGTCCCAGTCGAAGCGGGCGGGATCCACCGCATGGGGCCCGATCTGCACCACCGCGCCGCGGATGGTCACCCCGGCCAGGATCTTGCGGGCGATGGCGCCGGCGCCCACCCGGGCCGCGGTCTCCCGCGCCGACTGGCGGCCGCCGCCGCGGTAATCGCGCACCCCGTACTTGGCGAAATAGGCGTAGTCGGCGTGGCCGGGGCGGAAGGCGGTGGCGATCTCGGAATAGTCGCGGCTGCGCTGATCGACGTTTTCGATGATCAGCGAGATCGGCGTGCCGGTGGTGACCTGGCCGCCGGTGCGCGCATCGGCGAACACCCCGGAGAGGATCTTCACCGCGTCCGGCTCCTGGCGCTGGGTGACGAACTTGCCCTGACCGGGGCGGCGCTTGTCCAGCCACTGCTGAATGTCGGCCTCCACCAGGGGGAGGCCGGGGGGGCAGCCGTCCACCACGCAGCCCAGGGCCGGCCCGTGGCTCTCGCCCCAGGTGGTGACGCGGAACAGATGGCCGAAGCTGTTGTGCGACATGGCAGGGCTTGTAGTCGCATTCGGCGCGGGAGGCCAACCGCAGGGCCGTCAGACCAGGCCGACGAGCCTCGCGGTCTGGTAGCCGGCCAGCAGGACCACCAGCACGCCCACCCCCCAGGTGAGGGCGCGCACGGGAATCACCTTGACCATGAAGCCGGCGAAGGGCGCGGCGATCAGGCCACCGACGATCAGGCCGCCGACCGCCGCCATGTGGGTCTGGAGCCCCGTCGCGCCCTGCCAGTGTCCGGAGATCAGGGCCGCCAGGAAGGTGGCGGAAATCGTCGCGGTGACAAAGAACTCTGCGGTGTTGGCGGTGCCGATGCTGACCCGGGGCTCCGCGCCCGATCCGACCATGGCGCTGGTGACGGTCGGCCCCCAACCGCCCCCGCCGACGGCGTCAAGAAAGCCTCCGACGCCGCCGAGCGGCCCGGCGAGCCTGACCGGGAACGGGCGGGGACTGGGCCCCTTCCAGGCGCGATAGAGGATGACGCCGCCCATGATCGCCAAGTAGCCGGTGATGAAGGGCTTTATCACGTCCCCTGGGATGGAGGTCAGCACGAACGCCCCCAGGGCGCCGCCGATGGAGCCGCCGACGGCCAGAGGCACGAACAGCTTCCAATTCACATTGCGGTGCAGGGCGTGGGAGCCGGCGGACGACGCGGTGGTGAACACCTCGGCGGCATGGACGCTCGCCGATGCGGTGGCCGGCGGCACGCCGAACGACAGCAGCACCGTCGAGGAAATGACCCCATAGGCCATGCCCAGGGCGCCATCCACGGCCTGGGCGACGAAGCCCACGAACAGGAACAGCAGGAATTCTTCCATCGACCCGACTCCAGTGACCGGG
>CAXNKO010000283.1:0-3841 GCA_964202685.1 Caulobacterales bacterium | reverse complement strand
CATCGCGCTGCGGCCCAGCCGGGTGCTGCATCTGTTGCTGGCGCTGCCAAATCGGGCCCAATAGGCGGATGGCATTCATCGACGCCCCGTCCGCCAACTTCGACCCGCGCCAGGCGCCGCCGGACATGCTGGTGCTGCACTATACCGGCATGTGCACCGGCGCGGCGGCGCTGGAGCGCCTGCGCGACCCCGCCGCCAAGGTCTCGGCCCACTATGTGGTCGAGGAGGACGGACGCATCTTCCGCCTGGTCGCCGAGGAACGCCGCGCCTGGCATGCCGGCGTGGCGTCCTGGCGCGGCCAGAGCGACGTCAACGGCGCCTCCATCGGGGTCGAGATCGTCAATCCGGGCCATGAGTTCGGCTACCGCGCCTTCCCCCAGGCCCAGATCGACGCGGTCATCGCCCTGGTGGCGGACATCCGCAGCCGCTGGACCATCGACGACGGCTGCATCGTCGGCCATTCGGATGTGGCCCCCGAGCGCAAGCAGGATCCCGGCGAGCTGTTCCCCTGGCAGACCTTGGCCGAGGCCGGCCACGGCCTGTGGGCCGAGCCCCCCGCCGCGCCGGGCGCGCCGCTGGGGGAGGGGGAGGCCGGCGCCGGGGTCTTCGCCCTGCAGGCCGGCCTCACCCGCCTGGGCTATGACTGCGCCCCCTCCGGGACCTTCGACGCCCGCACCACCGCCGTGGTCCGCGCCTTCCAGCGCCACTGGCGTCCGGCTCGCCTGGACGGGATCGCCGACGGCGAGACCCGGGCGCGGCTGATCGGCCTCTTGAGGCTCGGCTGATGCATCACGCCCCGGCATTCCGCATCACGGACCAGGCGCGGCTGGTGGACCATCTGGTCCGACATCCGTTCGTGACAATCGCCGCCGCGCCCCAGGGCCGGCCGATCGTCGCCCACGCGCCAGTCATCGTCCGCCGGATGGGCGAGGGTCTGGCGCTGGACTTTCATCTGGCCCGCCGCAGCGCCATGACGCCGCATTTCGACGCCGGATTTGCGGCCGTCGCGGTGAGCCTCGGCGCGGACGCCTACATCAGCCCGGACTGGTACGCAGCGCCGGACCAGGTCCCCACCTGGAACTACCTTACCGTCGAGGCTGAAGGTCCCGTCACCGCCCTGGACGAAGCCGCCCTGGTTCGGTTGCTGGATGACCAATCCGCCCTGGAGGAGGGACGGCTTGCGCCAAAGCCGTCCTGGACCCGGGCGAAGATGAGCGATGGCCGCTTCGAGGCCATGCTGGGCGCCATTCGGGCCGCAGGGCTGACGGTGGAGCGGCTGGAAGGGACCTTCAAGCTCAGCCAGAACAAGGCCGCGGCGGACCGCGTCGGCGTTATCGCCGCCCTGGGCGACCACCCCATGGCGCGGCTGATCCGCGAGGCGAATGACGGATGAGCATCGACCTGCGCCGCGATCCTCTCACCTGGCGCACCGACCGGTTCGCCCTGCGGCCGCTGGCGGCGGCCGACGCGGCGGAGCTGCTGGCGCACCTGGGCGACCCCGAAGTCACCGCCTATATGGACATCGCCCCGCTGGGGTCGGCCGACGAGGCCCTCGACGTCATCGCCTGGGCCCAGGAACGCCGGGCGGCCGACGTTGGCGTGCGCTGGTCGATCCGGCCGGCCGGCGGCGGCGCTCTGTTGGGCACCTGCGGCTTCAACCTGATCCAGCGCGAGCGGGCCTGTCAGGGGGAGATCGCCTATGACGTCTCCCGCGGCCACTGGGGCCGGCGGGTGATGGACGAGGTGATGCCGCCGCTGCTGGCATTCGGGTTCGAGGCCTTGACCCTGCGCCGCATCACCGCCCTGGTCACAGACGGCAACACGCCATCCTGCCGGCTGCTGGAGCGGCACGGGTTCCAGCGCGAGGGCCTGCTGCGCGACAACGGGTTCTGGAAGGGGCGCTACTGGGATCAATTCCTCTATGCGCGGATCGCCGTGCATTGACCTTGGCGGACCCATCCCCCACTTTCCCCGCGGACCAGACGGCCGGGCGGTCGCTCTCGCTTTGCGGCGAGGGAGGAAAGTCCGGGCTCCACGACGACATGGCGGCGGGTAACGCCCGCCGGGGGCGACCCCAGGGACAGCGCCACAGAAAGCAAACCGCCCGGACCTCGGTCCGGGTAAGGGTGAAAGGGTGCGGTAAGAGCGCACCGCGGACCCAGCAATGGGGACGGCATGGCAAGCCCCGCCAGGAGCAAGACCGAATAGGGATTCCGCGCCGCCGGTTCGCCGGCGGCAGGGCTGTCGTAGGCCCGAGGCGTCCGGGTAGGTCGCGAGAACCGTCCGGCGACGGACGGTCCAGAGGAATGGCCGCCGCGTCCGCCTGAGCGCAAGCCCGGGCGGGCGGCACAGAACCCGGCTTACAGGCCGTCTGGTCCGCTCACCCGACCCCCGTTGCGCGACCGGACGTGCTCTATTTAACCTGTTCCATGTATGTTCTGTGAATTGTTGATGAGCGTTAACCAAATACCGCTCCAATCTCTTCGTAAGTCTGCACTTTAGTCATTCAGAGTCATTGTATCCCGTTCAATCCCATGTTAACCCAAAGCATCATTCGCTAACCATACCGACCCGACGTGCGAGGGGGCGCGGCGGATCTATCGGAGCGGATTTGGGGGCGGCCGGGCGACCGGCCGCGGACAGGGGCTGGACGGCATTGTTTCTCTCGACCTTCGAGAAACAGCTGGACGTTAAGCGGCGCATCGTCGTGCCGCAGGAGTTCCGCGCCCTGGCGTCGGGGCCCTTCGAGGGCGTGTTCTGCTTTCCCTCCATTGAGGCCGACTGTGTCGAGGCCGGCGGCAAGCCGCTGTTCGACCGCTATCTCGGGGTGATGGAGGAGCTGGACTTCGGCGATCCCCTGCGCACGGCCCTGGAGACCTCGGTGCTGGGCGGCATGGCCAAGCTATCCTTCGACACCGCCGGCCGCATCACCTTGCCAGAAGGCCTCTGCGACCTGTTCGGCCTCACCGACTGGGTGACGGTGGTGGGGCTGGGCGACCGGTTCCAGATCTGGGAGCGCACCGCGTTCCAAGCCCACCGCGCCGCCCAGCGCGAGGTCGCCCGCGACGGCCTGGCCCAGCTTCGCGCCCAGCAGCGGGCCGCACGCGCGGGGGCGGGGCAATGAGCGCGGCGCACCTGCCGGTGTTGATGGCCGAGGTGTGCGCCGCCCTGGAGCCCGCGCCGGGCAGGATCATCGTCGACGGCACCTTCGGGGCGGGCGGCTATTCCCGCGCCTTCCTGGCCGCCGGCGCGACCGTGATCGCCTTCGATCGCGACCCCACCGCGCGGCGCTTTGCCGAGGGGCTGGACCCGGATCGGTTCCGGCTGATCGAAGCCCCGTTCTCCCAGATGCAGGCCCATGTCGGCGTCGCGGCGGCCGATGGTCTGGCCCTGGACCTGGGGGTTTCGTCCATGCAGCTCGATGAGGCGGAGCGCGGCTTTTCCTTCATGCGCGACGGCCCGCTGGACATGCGCATGGGGGCTGGCGGACGCACCGCCGCGGACCTGGTCAATGAGGCCGAGCCGGCGGAACTGGCGCGGATCCTGTTTGTCTATGGCGAGGAGCGCAAATCGCGGCGCATCGCCGGCGCCATCGCGCGGCGCCGGGCGCAGCAGCCCTTCACCCGCACCGTGGAGCTGGCGGAATTCATCGAGCACGCCCTCGGCGGGCGGCGCGGCGCCAAGAGCCACCCGGCCACCCGCTCGTTCCAGGCGCTGCGGATCGCGGTCAACGACGAACTGGCCGAGCTCGAGCTGGGCCTGGCCGCGTCGGAGCGCATCCTCAAGACCGGCGGGCGCCTGGCCATCGTCACCTTCCATTCCCTGGAGGACCGCATCGTCA
>CAXNKO010000282.1:0-3854 GCA_964202685.1 Caulobacterales bacterium | reverse complement strand
GAAAGCTGCTGGAGGCCGGGCGCAATGAATCCAGCCACGAATTGCGCCCGCGGAACCAGCATAGCGGACGCGGAGGGTACAGGTCGGTGGAGGGCGGCGCACGCCGCCGGCAGGGCGAAGTCGCAGATCTCCGCCCGCGCGGCGTCCGCGAAGAACGACGCCTCCAGCGCCGCGAACGCCGCGTCGAGGTCGCGCCGGTTGGGTTGTTGTCCAACCCCCACGCCGGTCACGGGAGAAAGCTTCAGACCGGTGCGCTGCGCCAGCATGGCGGACAGCTCAGTCGGCGTGCCGCGCCAGCTCCGCCAAACGCGGAAAACGCTCTGTTTTCCGAGCCGGGTGGTGGCGAATTCGATTTCGACGTTCTCAGGGTTGGCGGCGTTCTTTCGCCCGATGCACAGATATTCGGAATCGTACCAGCCGCTGGAATTGGCGTGCTCCCGCACGCGGCCGACGCGGCATCCGGTCTTGGACTTTCGTACGAACGCACGCATCAGGGCGACGGTGTCATTGGCGCCCTCCAGCCTGGGGGCCACCGAGTATCCCAGCAGATCGACGTAATCACCGCCCGTCTGTCCGGGCGGCGTGAACTCGGCGAGTTCGAGGCTCCCGCCCTGCCAGACGCTCACCTGCCATCCGTCGGGGGGTGTGACGAATATCCCCTCGGTGCGCACGCCCGCTGGCGGCGGTTTCTCGTCGCAGAGCGTTGGCGCGGCCCACAGCGCCGCCGCCGCCAAAGCCATCAGCCCAATGTACGCTCGGACCACCTCCAGCCCCCCGTTCAAAGTCTTCGTCGCGGGCCCACAGGCCGAAACCCTTAGCGCCGCGGCGCGGCGCTCCACCATAAATTGCCGGCGCGGCGGTTCAACACCCGAAGCGCCGCCGCGCCGTCAGCGGCGCCGCACGGAAATCCTTGCCTTGCGCCGGAACTGTGATATTCTTTGTTTGTTCTCATTGTTCATCCCCTTCATCAACCCCGCCGGCGCGCCTGGTTGGCGCCAACCGGTTGGCGCCCCGGTTGGCGCCTGGCAACGGGCTTTCGAAGGTCTGCAAGAACCATAAGGATATGACAATATGCATGAAAATGTCCGGGTCCCGCGCCGCGAAGGCGGCTCGGACAGGCGCCGGCCGCCAGTTGAAAAAAACGCCGACCGACGTAAGCTCGGGGGCGTCGTCGCCTCGAACGGGTCAGGGTCTCAGACGGTGATCCGCGCCGCGCCAAGGTCCGCATTGACTTCGCCGCCGCGATTCGTATTGTCCGCGGCTCATTTTCGACCGCCGGCCACACCGCCGCTCGGCTGCTGCAAGGACCGACCATGGCGAAGCCCGCCTCAATCAAGATCCGCCTGAACTCGTCGGCCGACACCGGTTTCTTCTATGTGACCAAGAAGAACGCCCGCACCAAGACCGAGAAGATGGTGCTGAAGAAATACGACCCCATCGTGCGCAAGCATGTGGAATTCAAGGAAGGCAAGATCAAGTAGATCCGATATCTGCTTGATTATGCTCATGAAACGCCCGGGCTCGCCCGGGCGTTTTGCGTTTGTGCAGGCGTTGCGGTTGACTTGCCCAGCCCAGGGAAGATGCTCGCCGGGCAAACCCAGGTGACACCATGGCCGCCGCGACCGCCCTCGTTGACGCGCCCGCACACGTTCCACCGGCGCGGACCTATGATTTCGACATCTCCCACGACCCGCTGCTGACCCCCGACCTGCACCTGGGGCTGCTGGAGCTGCGCAAGCGCGCGCCGGAGATCTTCTTCACCCCCCGTTACGGCGGCCACTGGATCGCCCAGGGCCATGAGGCGGTGTTCGAGATCACCCATGACACCGAGCTGTTCTCCAGCTGGCAGGGCCTGCGCCAGATGATCCCGATCGGCATCGATCCGCCGCAGCATGAAAGCTATCGGCGGGTGCTGTTGCAGGCCTTCTCGCCGAGGACGGTCACGGCGATGACCGCCACCATCCGCGCCATGTCCACCGAGCTGATCGACGCGGTGGCCCGGCGCGGCCGCTGCGAGTTCGTGCGCGAGGTCTCCGAGCCCATGCCGGTGACGGTGTTCATGAAGATGTTGGGCCTGCCGCTGGAGATGATGGCGCCGCTGCGCAGCCTGATCATCACCGCCCTGGAGGAAGGCGACCCGGTCAAGCGCGAGGCCACCTTCGACGCCCAGCTGGAGATGCTGGATCCGATCATCCACGCGCGGATGGCCAATCCCCAGGACGACATGCTGAGCCGGATCGCCACCGCCGACCTGGATGGCCGCCGACCCACGTTCGACGAGATGCAGCGCTACCTGCTGCTGCTGGCCAACGCCGGGCTGGACACCGTGGTCAACGCCATGAGCTTCGCCGTGCGCCATCTGGCCGTCGACCAGGGCCTGCAGGACCGGGTGCGGGCCGACCCCGGCCTGGTTCCGGACCTGCTGGAGGAGTTCCTGCGCCGCTACGCGGTAAGCTCCATCGGCCGGCGGGTAACCCGCGACACCGTGTTCCGCGGCGTGTCCCTGCGGGCGGGCGAGCGGTTCATCCTGCTGCTGCCGGCGGCAAACCTCGACGAGACGGTCTATGACCACCCCGGTGAGGTGCAGCTGAACCGCGAGGCGCCGCCGGTGACCTTCGGGACCGGGGTGCATCGCTGCCTGGGGTCGCACCTGGCGCGGCTGGAGCTGCGCATCCTGCTCACCGACTGGATGACCCGCATCCCCAGCTTCCGGCTCGACCCGGATTCGCCGCCGAAGACCCATGCCGGGCTGGTCTATACGGTGGATCAGCTGGATCTGGTCTGGGACGGATCCCAAGCGGCCGGACCGGGCTGAGGGACCGCGCGCATGGCTGACTTCGACCTGGTGATCCGCGGCGGAACCCTGGTGGACGGGTCGGGCGGCGAGCCCTTCGCCGGCGACATCGCCATCGACGGCGACCGGATCGCCGCGCTGGGCGTGGTTGCGGGCCGCGGGTCCGAGGAGATCGACGCCGGCGGCTGCATCGTCACGCCGGGCTTCGTCGACGTCCACACCCACTATGACGCCCAGGTGCTGTGGGACCAGCAGCTGCGGCCCTCCACCGGCCACGGGGTCACCACCGTGGTGATGGGCAATTGCGCGGTGGGGGTGGCGCCCTGCCGGGCCGACCAGCGCGACCTGCTGATCAAGGTGATGGCCGGGGTGGAGGACATTCCCGAGCCGGTGATGCTGGAGGGCCTGCCGTGGAGCTGGGAGACCTTCCCGGAATACCTCGACGCCCTGGCGGCGCGGGAATGCGACGCCGACTTCGCCGCCATGCTGCCCCACGGCCCCTTGCGGGTCTATGTGATGGGCCAGCGCGGCGCCGACCGCGAGCCGGCCTCGGCCGCCGAGCTGGCCCAGATGTCGCGGATCGTCGGCGAGGCGCTGGAGGCCGGCGCGATCGGCTTCTCCACCTCGCGCACCCTGATCCACCGCACCGTCGATGGCGCGCTGGCGCCGGCCGAGACCGCCAGCGAGGACGAGCGGATGGTGATTGCCCGCGCCATGCGCGCCGCCGGCAAGGGGGTGATCGAATATATCGCTGACTTCCCCGGCCTGACCCTGGGAACCACTACCGATTTCGACCTGATGAGCCGCTTCGCCGAGACCGCCGATGCGCCACTGTCGTTCACCCTGGTGGAGGGCCCGGCCTATCCCGAGGGCTGGCGCACGCTGTTGAAGCTGGTCGAGGCGGCCAATGCGGCGGGGGTGCGCCTGAAGGGCCAGGTGGCGGCCCGGGCGGTGGGCCTGACCTTCGGCCTCGACCTGTCGTTCAACCCGTTCTCGTTCCGGCCCGGCTATCGGGAGATCGCCCATCTGCCCCTGGCCGAGCGGGTCGCCCGCATGCGCG
>CAXNKO010000281.1:0-3862 GCA_964202685.1 Caulobacterales bacterium | reverse complement strand
CATCGCAAAGTCTCCCTGCCTCTAAGGCTCCGAGGTCATCGCATTGTCACGTGTAGTCGAGCTTCATCGCGTGGGGTTCGCCGAGGATGGAACGGCCGTACACCTCGTAGCCCGGATCCGGCAGCAGCGAGATGTGCCGCGAGGCGATGCTGAAGTCCCGCCAGAAGCGCTGGGCGTCGCAGCTGTCGTAATAGGCCGACGAGCCGGCCGCGGTCATCAGCATCTCGACGGCCTCGGTGAGCAGGTCGATGGCCAGCGCCATCTGGCCGCGATTGGCCGCCCGATCCTCGGGCTGCATGTCGCGCCGGGTGAGGGCTGCAGCGTCGATGGCGTGGGTCATCTGGTCCATCATCGTGCGCACCGCCGCCAGCTTGGCCGCGGCCCGGCCGACCTGGGTGACGAAGACATGGGAATCGCCCCGCCGGCGATAGTCGGTGAACAGCAGGGGCTTGTCGGTCAGGCCGGCGCAGACATAGTCGAGCAGGCCCTCGGCGCACCCCAGCAGCACCCCCAGCGACTTGGTGCGCATGAGCGGCAGGGCGGTCCAGTAGTCGGAAAGCTCGCCCACATGCTTGCGGGTGTCGGCGCCGTAGTCGAAGGGCTTGACGAAAAACGGGACCCGGTGGGCGGGCACGTAGACGTTGGTCGCCACCACGGTGTCGGAGCCGGTGGCCTTCATGCCGGCGGCGTTCCAGCTGGGCTCGATGGTCAGGTCCGACACGGGGAAGATCGCCAGGGGCGCCGCGCCCTTGATCCCCTCGATGCGGATCGGGGCGTGCAAGATCTCCGCGTGGTGCGAGCCGGACGCATAGGGCCAGCGCCCGGTCTCCACCAGGTAGCCGCCCTCCACCGGCCGGGCCCGGCCTGGCGGCACGGCGACGCCGCTGACCAGGGGAACCCCCTTGGCGAAGATGTCCTCCTGGGTTTCGTCCGACATCATGGAGACGCGCCAGACGGTGGTGTTCATCACCGTGACCACCCACCCGGTGGAGGGACAGCCGCGGCCAAGCTCGGCCACCACCCGGGCCATGGCGTTGGCGGAGACGCACAGCCCGCCCCACCGGCGCGGCACGCACATCTTGAACAGGTCCGCCTCGACCAGCGCGGTCATGACCTCGGGGGTCAGTTCGCCGCGCCGTTCGCTCAAGGGGGCGTTGCGCAGCAGCAGGGGACGCAGCGCCCGGGCGCGGGCGACGAGGTCCTCCCCCACGTCCACATCGACAGCGCAATCGTCCATTTCGCCTGACTCCTCGCCGGAGCATCGCCCCGCGTTCATAGCCCCCGCCGTCGTCCTCTTGAAACGGTCGACCGCAAAAGGCCCTATATGATCTGTCATCCGGCTGTTGGAGTCCCATTCCGGGTGAAACGTTGGCGATCCGCGCCAAGGCATGATCCACGAGGCCCCGATGACCGACACCGCCAATGCCGACCAGGTCGCCTATTGGAACGCCGGCGCCGGGGAGACCTGGGCGGCGCTGCAGGCGCAGCTGGATCGCCAGCTGGAGCCGTTGGGACAACGGACCCTGCAGGCGCTGGGGCCGAAGCCCGGGGAGCATATCCTCGATATCGGCTGTGGGGCCGGTCAGACCACCCTGGCCCTGGCCCAGGCGTGCCGGCCCGGGGGATCGGCTCTCGGCCTCGACATCTCCCGGCCGCTGCTACAGTTGGCGCGCGAGCGCGCGACGGCGGACGTCACCTTCCTGGAAGCCGACGCCCAGACGTTCGCCTTCGCGCCCGCCAGCTTCGACGCCGCCTTTTCCCGGTTCGGGGTGATGTTCTTCGCCGACCCGGCCGCCGCCTTCGCCAATATCCGCAAGGGCTTGAAGCCCGGCGGGCGGCTGGCGTTCGTCTGCTGGCGTGCGCCGGCGGAAAACCCGTTCATGACGCTACCGATGGCGGCGGCCGCGCCGCTGCTGCCGCCCCAGGCGCCGCCGACGCCGGGCGGCCCGGGCCCGTTCGCCTTCGCCGACCCAGAGCTTGTGCGCAAGATCCTCGCCGCCGCCGGGTTCAGCGGCGTGGAGATCACCCCCCACGACCAGAAGATCGGCAGCGGCGATCTCGATCAGGCCATCACCGTCGCCCTGCGGGTCGGCCCCCTGGGCGCGGCGCTGCGCGAACATCCCGACAAGCGCGAAACGGTGATCGATGCGGTGCGCGGGGCGCTCAGCGCCCATGACGGCCCCGAGGGGGTCAAGCTGGACTCCGCGTCCTGGATCGTGACGGCGCGAAGCTAACCGCCAACCATGGCCAGCCACTCGTCCTCGGTCAGCACCTGGATTCCCAGGTCGGCGGCGGTTTTCAGCTTGGAGCCGGCGCCGGGGCCGGCGACGACGATGTCGGTCTTCTTCGACACCGAGCCGGAGACCTTGGCCCCCAGGGCCTCGGCCTGGGCCTTGGCCTCGTCGCGGGTCATCCGTTCCAGGGCGCCGGTGAAGACCACGGTCTTGCCGGCCACGGCGGTGTCGCCCTTGGGCTGTTCGGCGTCCTGGATGTCGAGCTGTTCGGCCAGGGCCTGGACCAGGGCGCGGTTGTGGTCCTCCGCGAAATAGCCGGCCGCGGCGTCGATCACCGCCTGGCCGATCTGGTCCAACGCGTCCAACTCGGCCATGGCGTCAGGGTCGCGGTCGGCGATCCTGTCCATGGCGGCCAGGAAGGCGGCGGCCGAGCCGTAGCCGCGGGCCATCACCAGGGCGGTGGTCTCGCCGATGTGGCGGATGCCGAGGCCATAGATGAAGCGGTCGAGGCCGATAGCGCGGCGGGCCTCGATGCCGGCGACAAGGTTCCTGACGCTCACCTCGCCGTAGCCGTCGGTGGTGAGCAGTTGCGCCAGCTTCTCCTCATCACGGGCCAGGCGGAAGATGTCGGCGGGCTCGTTCAGCCAGCCGCGCTCAGCGAAGGCGGAGAGTTGCTTCTCGCCCAGGCCCTCGATGTCGAAGGCGCGGCGGGAGACGAAGTGGCGCAGGTGGGCCAGCTTCTGGAACGGACAGGCGAACTCGCCGGTGCAGCGGCGCACCACGGTCTCGGCCCCGGCCGCGGTGGTCTCGCGGGCCAAGGGCGTGTGCAGCGGACACGGGCAGTGGGTGGGGAATTCGAATTCGGGGCCGCGCGGCTGACCGGGCTCCAGCACCGGGCCCACCACCTGGGGGATCACGTCGCCGGCCCGCTGGACGATGACGGTGTCGCCGATCCGGACATCCTTGCGGGCGATCTCATCGGCGTTGTGCAGGGTGGCGTTCTCCACCACCACGCCGCCGACGGTGACGGGGCGCAGGCGGGCCACCGGGGTGACGGCGCCGGTGCGGCCCACCTGGATGTCGATGGCCTCGAGGATCGTGCGGGCCTGTTCGGCGGGGAACTTGCGCGCCACCGCCCAGCGGGGCGAGCGGGAGACGAACCCCAGCCGCTGCTGCCAGTCCAGGCGGTCGACCTTGTAGACAACCCCGTCGATGTCGAAGCCGAGCCGGGGCCTGGCCGCCGCCAGGGCCAGGTAGGCGGCCAGCAGGCCCTCGGGGCCGGTCACCCGCTGGCTCTGGGGGGTGGTGGCGAAGCCCCAGGCCTTCAAGAGCTGCAACGCCTCCGACTGGGTCTCGGCGAAGGGGGCGCTGATCAGGCCCCAGGCATAGGCGAAGAAGCGCAGCGGGCGCGAGGCGGTGATCGCCGGGTCGATCTGGCGCAGCGACCCGGCCGCGGCGTTGCGGGGGTTGGCGTAGGTGCGCTGACCGGCGGCCTCGGCGGCGGCGTTGAGGGCGGCGAACTCGGCATGGCCCAGATAGACCTCGCCGCGCACCTCGATCACCTCGGGGAACCCGGTCCCGGCCAGGCGGGCGGGGCTCTCGGACAGGGTGCGCAGGTTGGCGGTGAC
>CAXNKO010000280.1:0-3866 GCA_964202685.1 Caulobacterales bacterium | reverse complement strand
AACCGCCGAACCCCTCGTCTCAACCCACTCGGAGATCAAAACCTCAGGCCCAACAGCGATGAAAAAGGCGCAGCGAGACCGTGCGCCTGACGCTCAACCACACGCACACGCCAACATCCCGTCGTCAGCGTGAATAAGACGGGCTAGCTTAGCGCATGGACTTCCCGCAACCGCTGATCCGCGCCACCCTCCTCCAGCGCTACAAACGCTTCCTGGCCGACGTGACGCTGGCGGACGGCGCCACCCTCACCGTCCACTGCCCCAACCCCGGCGCCATGCTGGGCCTGGGCGCGCCGGGCCTGCCGGTGTGGATCAGCGATTCCGCCAATCCCGCCCGCAAGCTTTCCCATACCCTGGAGCTGGTCGAGGTGGACGGCGGCCTGGTCGGCATCAACACCATGCACCCCAACCGCCTGGTCGCCGAGGCCCTGGCGGCCGACGCGATCCCCGAGCTCACCGGCTACACCTCCACGCGGCGCGAGGTGGGCTACGGCGCCGCCAGCCGGGTGGATTTCCTGCTGGAGGATCCGGCCCGGCAGCCCTGCTGGCTGGAGATCAAGAACTGCCACCTGCGCCGCTCAGGAACTCTGGCCGAATTCCCCGACTGCGTCGCCGCCCGCGCCTCCCGGCACCTGCGCGAGCTGGCCGCCATGGTGCGAGAAGGCCACCGCGCCGTGGTGCTGTTCGTGGTCCAGCGCACCGACTGCGACGCCTTCTCCGCCTGCCGTGATCTGGACCCGGCCTTCGCCAACGGGCTGGACGAAGCCGCCGCCGCCGGGGTGGAGGTGCTGGTCTATGGTTGCGACATCGCCATCGACGCGATCACCATCGCCCGTTCGCTGCCCTGGGCGCGGTGAGCGGCGGATGCGCCCCAGCCGCAGGCTGGAAAGCATTGAGTCCTTCCCAAATCTGGAAATCTGAACTTGTTCCACAACGGGGAACGCCGTACACTGGCGTGTGCATGTCGTCACAGAGAAGACTCTGCGTCGCTAAGCCGCCGAACATCCTGCGTCGCGCGCAGCCATTGAACGCTGGATCGTCACGGTTCGTGCGACCGAATTGGCGACCATGGATGAGGTGGTCCGCACCTTTTCCAAAGCGAAAGCCATCAACGGCGAGAGGGCGCGGTTTGAGATTGCTGGGGGCGACTTCAGACTGATCATCGCTTTCAATTTTCGCCGCGGGTGGGCGTTCGTGAAGTTCATTGGCACCCACGCTGAATACGACCGGATCAATGCTGTCACAGTGGCGCAGTTCTAAGGAGGCCGAAATGGAAATTCACCCGATCCGCAATGACCAAGACCATGAGGCTGCCCTGCGGGAGATCGACCGACTTTGGAACGCCGAGGACGGCACGGAAGATGCCGATCGCCTGGAAATTCTGGTCCTGCAGGTCCAGAATTATGAGGAGAAGCTCTACCCGGTTATCCGTTGCACACCCCTGGAGATCCTCCAGTTCTGCATGGAGCAGAACGACTACACCCAGGCCGACCTCGCCCGGTTGCTCGGCTCGCGCTCCCGGGCGTCGGAAATCCTCAATGGCAAGCGCGACCTGACCCTCGACCAGATTCGCCTGCTGGTGCGCGAGTGGCGCATTCCCGCCGGCGCGCTGATCGGCGACCTTGAGCGCGCTTGACCACCGCGTCGGGAAGCCGATTTCCGCCGGAAACCAGCCCCCACCCGCGCCGCAACGCCCCATTGCGCATCCGTGCTATCATTGCGACATAACCCCATCATCGATCCGCCCGTCATCCCGACGCTCCGGATCCGGAGCCGACCATGACGTTGACCGAGGCGCCGGCGCGCCGCACCAACCAGATCAAGCTGCACGACGCCGCGGCCTTCGAGGGCATGCGCGCCGCCGGCCGGGTGGCGGCCGAGTGTCTGGACATGCTGATCCCCCATGTGGTCCCGGGCGTGCTCACCGACCACATCGACAAGCTGGTGCGCGAGTTCACCCTCGACAATGGCGCCCTGCCCGCCTGCCTGTTCTACCGCGGCTATGGAAAAACGAGCTGCATCTCGCCCAACCACATCGTCTGCCATGGCATCCCCGGCGATCGGATCCTGCGTGAGGGCGACATCGTCAATATCGACGTGACCATGATCGTCGATGGCTGGCACGGGGATTCCAGCCGCATGTTCGGGGTGGGTGAGGTCGCGCCCCGCGCCAAGCGGCTGGTGGACGTGACCTATGAGGCCCTGGCGCGCGGCATTGCGGCGATAAAGCCCGGCGGGCGCACCGGCGACATCGGCGCGGCGATCCAGTCCTATGTGGAGTCCATGCGCTGTTCGGTGGTGCGCGATTTCTGCGGCCATGGCCTGGGCCAAGTGTTCCACGACGCTCCCAACATCCTCCACTTCGGCCAGGCGGGTACCGGCGAGGTGCTGCGGCCCGGCATGTTCTTCACCATCGAGCCGATGGTCAATCTGGGCAAATATCCGGTCAAGCTGCTCGCCGACGGCTGGACGGCGGTGACCCGCGACAAGTCGCTGTCGGCCCAGTGCGAACATTCCATCGGTGTCACAGAGACCGGCTGCGAGGTGTTCACCCTGTCGCCGGCGGGCCTATTCCGGCCGCCGATGACGAGCGCCTAGCGGGGCCTGGGCGCGGCGTTCCGGGTGGCGGATGTATTCGGTGGACTCCAGCGCCCAGCGCGCCAGGCCGCGCGCCACCACGCCAAACGGCTGCAGGACGCGCGAAAACGCTGCGTCCAGCGACACGGCCCGGCGGCAATGGCGCTCGTAAAGATACCGCCAGCCCCGGTGGCTGTAACAGCTCCCGGCCCCATAGATCAGCCAGGCGAACAGGCGCATCAGGCCCTCGTTTGTCGCCAGCGCCTGCGGTTTCACCAGCGGCGCGTACTTGACCAGATGCACGCCTGCCTGCTGCGGCGAGATCAGGATCAGGTTGCTGGCCAGGGTCCGCTCCGTGCCCAGCACGGTGTCGCGGTTGAAGTCCCACCGATGCGCGCAGGCGACATCGAAATGCTTCCTCAGGAACGACAGCCAGATGTACTGTTCCGGCTCATACCTGTGCATGCTGTTGGGCAGGTCGTCGCGCAGCGGACGCGGCCGATCCACGAACCAGTGGGTGGTCTCCGGCTCCGGCGCCAGCGGGATGTCCCAGAGGTCCAGCAGGTCCGCCGTTTCGCCGAAGAAGAACCAGTCGCCGGGATGATAGGGCCAGGCCGGGATCCCGGCCGGGACGCGCGAGAACATGGTCGAGGCCACCACCTTCGACCTGAAGATGCTCCACGCCGACCGCGCCGGGAAGCCGTCGAAATAGCTCAGGAACCCCGTCCCGGTCACCAGCATGTCGGTGCGGATCTTCAGCCCATAGGGCCGCGCGGCGGCGCGCAGGCCGCCGAGCGTGGTGACGATCTGCCGATTGACGTTGTTGAACACCCCCGGAACCTCCAGGAATTCCACCGCCCCCGGATCCTCGTTCTCCACCAGCCGGTCATAGGGCAGGCCCGCGACGGCCGCGCCTTGCCAGGTGGAAAGCACGATTTCCGCATCGGGCAGCTGCTCGCGCACGCTCCTGAGGCAGGTCAGCGTCGTGCCGGGTCCATCCCGCCCCGGCCCCGAAACGGCGCCCTGCACGATGACGCTGATCTTCGACGAGGGAATGTCGGCCATGGCCTTCCGGATTCAACCGCCGCGAACGCCATGAATTGGCGCGATCGATCGGCTGGCCCCAACAACCATTTGAGGCATGCTGCTTGCAAGACGCCAGTGGCCCCGATGCCTTACATATCGGCGTTTGAGCGGCGAACCTGACGGGAGCCTGGACCCCACCGTGATTATCCTCGCCCACAGGGGCCACTGGATCGAACCCGGCGAAAAAAACAGTCTCGCCGCCT
>CAXNKO010000279.1:0-3870 GCA_964202685.1 Caulobacterales bacterium | reverse complement strand
TTTTTTCCGGCCGCCCGGCTCGGCCTCAGGACTGCTCGTAGGCTCTGCGCAGCAGCAGCCGCGCCCGGTCGAGGTCGCCGAGGCTCCGCATCGACACCTCCAGGTGGCCGGTCCCATAGTGGCCGATGCGGCGCACGTCGCGGGTGAAGCCGGCCTCCAGCTCGACGCCGGCCGGGTCGAGCCGCAGATAGACCACCACCGCCATGGCGCGCGGATAGATCTCCAGCCGGGCGAAATTCCGCAGCCGCTTGAAGGCCAGATAGGACTTCAGCCCCCGCTCCTGCACGTCCTCGCCCAGGCCCGCCAGGGCGGCGCGCGCGGCGTCATAGAGCTGGCGCAGGTCGGCCGAGGCGCTGGAGACCCGGTGCTCGATACGCTGGTACTGATAGGGGTCGCCTGGCCCCACGGGCGCCTGGGCGGCGGGCGCCGGCGCGGGGACCCTGGGCGCCCGGGAAGCCCGGAACAGCTCCAGCATCAGGATCTCGTCGTCGTAGCGCCGATAGCGGTACAGCTCGATGTTGCGGTTGATCTGCTTGATGGCGCTCTCGTCATAGCGGGCGAATTCGCCGGCGATGCACATCAACCGCGGCATCGACCAATCGATGGTCTCGGCCGCCTCCAGGCCCAGCCGGCGATGCACCAGCCGCTCGAAATCGCCCTTATGATCCAGCAGCCAGTCCAGGTAGTAGAGCCCCTGGCTCATGACATTCTCGTTCACCGAGCGCTTGTACTCGATGATCACCGGGCAGGCGGCGCCGTCCAGTCCCAGGGTGTCGATCCGCCCGCCATGCACCGGCCCGGTGGAGGCCTCGCTGGCCAGGAAACGCACGCCGAGCAGCGCCTCGAGGTTGGCCTCGAACAGCGCCTGCAATGTCCGCTCGACCGGAACCGCGCTGGCCGCGAGCTCGGCGGCGAAGGCCGGACGCAGGCGAAACAGCTTGATGTCGCTCATCGCCCCACGCGGACTCCGCCGATTTTACCAACAACCCTGGCTATTGCGACTTAGGGGCGAAAAATGGGCGGAGGAGAGTCGAAAATACCTATCTGTGCGGGTGTCGGCGTTCGTCCCTCAGCCGCCGCCCGCACCGCGACGGCCGCCCTTCGCCGCGGGGCCCTGTGCCTAGACCAAGCGCGCATGCGCTCGACATACCTATCACCTGGTGATAGGGTACAAGGGATGAGAGTCTTCAAGGGGCGGCAATTCAGTCGCTGGGCGGCAGGCGAATCCATCAGCGACGCCGACTTGCGACAGGCGGCGGAGAGCGCATTTTCCGGCCAGGTCGATGCTGACCTGGGAGGCTATCTCTTCAAGCAGCGGATCGCCCGCAGCGGTGGCGGAAAGTCGGGCGGATACCGAACAATTCTGGGTTTTCGAAAGGCCGATTCCGAACGCATCTTCTTCCTGTTTGGCTTTCCCAAGAACGTGCGGGCGAACATCACGGCCAGGGAGCATACCGCCCTCAGTTTGAACGCCGCGGCGCTGGTCGGCCTGACGGACCCGCAGATTGAGGCGTTGAAGGCCAAGGGCGCGATCACTGAACTGGAGCGAAGAACATGAGCAATATCCTCGACGTCGCCCATGAAATGGCGAAGGACCTGCATGAGGTCGGCGCGCTGGATACGATCACCATGCGCATGATGGACGAACTGTGCCTGCCAAAAAAACGCAGCTTCACCGCCGCCGAGATCCGACAGATTCGCACTGGCGCCCGCATGAGCCAGCCGGTCTTCGCGGTGCTCATGGGCGTGGGCGCCAGCACCGTCGCCCAATGGGAACAGGGTGCCAAGCGACCGAGCGGCGCCTCGGCCAGGCTGCTCGACGTGATCGATCGCAAGGGGATCGAGGCGATCGCCTAACGGATGGAATTTGACGCTTGTCACCCGGCGAAGACCGTCCTGCCACCGCCTGGACAGGCGCCGGGGCCTTGACCGTTAGCAGACGTCCCGAACGACGCAGGAGGGTGGAAAGGGGACGCTCCTAACGACGGCGTCTCGCCATATGATCGGCCGCAATGGCGCCGGCGGTCGTGATGAGCGGAGAGAGTAGCAATAGCAGCCCTGCTCCTAGGTCGTTGCCGTCCTGTGGCCGCGCCGACGGGACTGCAAGATAGAAGCCCCAGTACATCACCGTGAGGATGACAGCGGCTATCCATGGGGTCTTCGCGTTTATGCGGTTCAGCGCGAGGTAACCAAAAGGCGCGGTGATAAGAACCGAGTGAAATATGAAGCCTTCCCAGTGCTCCTGAAGGTTGGGGCTCTTTCCCGTAATGAGCCAAAGGCCGCCGCGGATGAGGGCAACAGCGAGAATCCCAATCAATAGCGCGAGCAACCACCCCGGATTGCCAGTTCGGCGCTGCTCCGATGAGCCGTTCATCAGCGGAGGCTAAGGCTCACCCGCAATGTCCGCAACGGGTCGATTTTCCCCCCTGCGGGCGCCCCCGGACCCGAACCTCCGGGTCGCGATGCCGCCGCCGGGCCCGGATCCCGCCGCCCACGCCCCCCCGTTCACACCGCCGGACTGGCCGGCAGGTGGAACTTCGCCGCGTCGCCGCCGAACACCATGTCGCGGGTGCGCGGATGCTCGCCGGACTCCCGCGGCACGCCGAGGGACAGGGCGCTCACCGCGTCCAGGCGGCCGGCCTGCTCCGCCGTGAGTTCGATGGAAAGCCCGCCCAGCACCGAATCCAGCTGGGCGCGGGTGCGCGGGCCGAGGATCGGGATCAACGCCGTGGATGAGCCCGCCGCCCGCGACCGCAGCCAGGCGATGCACACCTCGGCCGGGCTGCGGCCGGTCTCGCCGGCCACCGCGAACAGGGCGTCGAGGATGGCGGTGTCCCGGGCGGTGGCCTCGGACCGCGAGATCGCCCGCAGGGCCATGGACGCGCCCTGCACGGCGCCGGCCCGGTGCTTGCCGCTGAGCAGCCCCCCGGCCAGCGGCCCCCACAGCGCCGCGGCCAGGCCCAGCGCCTCGCACATGTGCAGCAGCTCCCGGTCGGCGGAGCGCTCGATGAGGTTATATTCCACCTGGATCGCCGCCAGCGGCGCCCAGCCCTGCAGGTCGGCCATCAGTGTGCCGCGCGCCGTGCGCCAGGCGGGGAAGTTGGACAGGCCCACGTAGAGCACCTTGCCTGCCCGCACCAGGTCATCCATCCCGCGCAGGATCTCGTCCATCGGGGTGACGTCGTCGCTCAAATGGGCCCAGTAGATGTCGATGCGGTCGGTGTTCAGCCGTTTGAGGCTGCCTTCCACCGCCCGCATCATCGACTTGCGGCTGTTGCCGATGGCGGTGGGCCCGGCCAGCACATTGCTGCCGTAGGTGTATTTGGTCCCGATCACCAGATCGTCGCGCCGCCCGGCGATCAGCGTCCCCAGGATCTCCTCGGATTCCCCCAGCTGGTAGTAGTCGCCGGTGTCGATGAAATTGCCGCCGGCCGCCACATAGGCCTCGAAGATCGACGTGCATTCCTCCAGCGCCGCGCCCGGCCGCAGCCGCTCGCCGAAGTTGGAGCCCCCCAGCGCCAGCTCCGAAACCCGCAATCCCGTCCGCCGCCCGAAGATCCGGTAGCGCATGCGCCGCCCCCTGAAACTGTCGCCGGTCGCCAGACTGCCGCATGGGCGACGTAACGCAAGGCCCCGCCGCGTGTCGCCTACGTCAATCCCGGTCGCACAACTGTGCGAGGGGTTAAACCGCGCGTTTTTGGGGTTTCGGCGCCGCCGATAAGCTTTGAACCACGAACCACACGAACCACACGAACGGGTGAGAAATCGCCAGCGCCCCGGATCGATCCCGATCCGGCCCTTGGCCGGATCCACTTTCAGCCGCCCTCGACCCCTCCCCATCCACGGCCCGTTCGTGTGGTTCGTGTGGTT
>CAXNKO010000278.1:0-3882 GCA_964202685.1 Caulobacterales bacterium | reverse complement strand
GAACATGATCCGCACCGTGTCGCCCTGCTGGTAGTCCTCCGGGGCGCTGAAACCCAGCCACAGGCCGGCGGCGGCGAGACCCGCCGCCAACACGCCGAACAGGGGCGCGGCCCAGCGCGAGAACGCCATGAAGCGCTCGGGATTGGTCAGGAAGGCGGGGGCCCAGGCCATGGCTGCGCCTTAGCCCCCGCCGCCCGGTCCGGCAAGCCGGCGTCAGCCCGGCTTGCCCATGCCCATGCCGCGGTCGCCCATGCCATGCATGCGGCGACCGCCCATGCCATGCATGCCGCGCCGCATGCCCATCATCGGGTGAAGGGCGTCGAAGGCCTTCTGCTGGGCGGGGGCAAGCTGGGCGTAGAAGCGCTTGATGGCCATGGCCCGGCGGTCGAACTCGGCCTGGCGGCGGCTCATGTTGTCGCGCATGCGGTCCAGCCGCTCAGGCGTGGCAAGACCCATCATCGCCTGGCGCTCCCCCATCATCCGCTCTCGCATCCCCTCCGGCGGCTTCATGGCCGCCATCAGCTCGGTCAGCGCCGGCTCCTGGTTGGGGCGCAGCTGCAGCACGTCGCGCAGCTTCTGGGCGCGGTGCTGGGCCATCTTGGCGGGGTCCATGGCGCCATGGCCCATGCCGGGACCGTGGCCGTGGCCCTCCATGGGCGGCGGACCGGCGGGTTGCCCCAGGGCCGGAACCGCGGCGGCGGCGAGGATCAGGGCAAGGCTGTGGGCGAGAATGGGTTTCATGGAAAAGCGTCTCCGAAATACGTCCCTGAGTGATCTAACGCACCAGCCCCGCGTTTCCGTCGCCATTCGTTCAGGACAGCGCGTTGCGGCAGGCCGCGGCCATGGCCAGCGGACCCATGGCCACGGCGGCGGCGGCGTAGGCGCCCAGCAGCGCCAGGCCGGCCGTCCAGGGCAGCCCCGCCGCCATGGCGTCGATCGCCCCGCCCCCGAAGATCACCGGCGGCACATAGAGCGGCAGCACGATCACCGCCGTCAGCAGCCCGCCGCGCCGGGCGCCCAGGCTGAGCGCCGCGCCGATCCCGCCCAGGAACACGAAGGCCAGGCCGCCGATCAGGGCGCAGACGAAAATCAGCGGCGCCAGACTGGGCTCGGCGCCCAGCGCAATGGCCGCCACCGGCGCCGCCGCCGCCAGGGGCGCCCCCGACGCCAGCCACTGGCCCAGGCACTTGATGGCGCAGACCAGCTCCAGCGGCGCCGGTGACAGGGTGAGCAGATCCAACGCCCCGTCCTCGAAGTCCCGCTCGAACAGCCGGTCAAGGCAGAGCAGCGAGGCCAGCGCCAGGGCCACCCAGGACGCCCCCGGCGCGATCGCCGCCAGCCGTCCGGCCTCGGGGCCGATGGCCAGAGGCAGCAGGGTGGCGGTCCCGGCGTAGAACCCCGTCGCCACCAGGGGTCCGCCGCCGCGCCCCCAGGCCAGCGCGGTCTCGCGGGCGAGCAGGCGAACAAGGCTCATCCGCCGAGCTCCAGGCCGCGGGCCGGGATCGGCAGCGGATCATGCACGGCCGCCAGGATCAGCCCGCCGCCGCCCAGGTGCTCGGCCATCATCTCCCCGAAGGCGGCGCGCCAACCGGCGTCCAGCGGGCTGGTGGGTTCGTCGAGCAGCCACAGTGGCCTGGGCGCGGCCAGCAGCCGCGCCAGGGCCAGCCGGCGGCGCTGGCCCACCGACAGCCGCCGCACCTCCAACCCCAGCAGCCGGCCCAGATCTAGCCGCTCGACCGCCATGGCCAGCAACGCCGGATCGCCGCCGCACCAGGCGGTCCAGAACCCCAGCTCCTCGCCGCCGGTGCGCGCCGGCTTCAACCCATCCTGATGGCCGACCAGGTGCAGGCCGCGCCCCCGCGCCGCCATAGGGTCCAGGCCGCCGAAGCCGACGACGCCGGCCTCAATCCCGACCAGGCCCGCCACCGCCCGCAGCAGGCTGGTCTTGCCCGCGCCATTGCGGCCAGTGAGCGCCACCGCCTCCCCGGCCGCGAGGCTCAGGTCGAGGTTTTCGAACAGCAGCCGGCCGCCACGCCGCACCGCCACGCCGCTCAGGGTCAACTGCCCAATCACCCGGCGAACGCCCCGGCCGGCGCCGCGCGCAACCTCGCATGGACGCGCTGCATGCCGGAGGCTATGTAGCGCGCGGCCGTCGCCGTCACGGGGGGCGTTCGCAGCGCGGAACCGGACGCTGTGTGTCCGTTTCTTACAGCGCGCGATCCCTTGGGTGGTGTTCGAACGGCCATAGGCAGAGGAAGGAATCCCAAAATGGCGTCGAACGACAGCCTCAAGACCCGCCGCGAACTCGTGGTGGGCGACAAGACCTACGTCTACTACAGCCTGCGCGCCGCGGAAGACGCCGGTCTGACCGGCGTGTCGCGTTTGCCGGCCTCCATGAAGGTGCTCCTGGAAAACCTGCTGCGCAATGAGGACGGGGTCTCGGTGGGACCGGACGACCTCCGGGCGGTGGCCGCCTGGCTGGAGAACAGGGGCGCCAAGGAACATGAGATCAGCTTCCGGCCGGCTCGGGTGCTGATGCAGGACTTCACCGGCGTACCGGCGGTGGTCGACCTGGCCGCCATGCGCGACGCCATGACCCAGCTTGGCGCCGACCCCGAGAAAATCAATCCACTGACCCCGGTCGACCTGGTCATCGATCACTCGGTGATGGTCGACCACTTCGGCAACGCCAAGGCCTTCGGCGAGAACGTCGAGCGCGAGTACGAGCGCAACATCGAGCGCTATCGCTTCCTGCGCTGGGGCTCGTCGGCCTTCAACAATTTCCGCGTCGTGCCGCCCGGCACCGGCATCTGCCACCAAGTGAACCTGGAGTATCTGGCCCAGACCGTCTGGACCAGCGCCGAGGACGGCGGCGTCACCGCCTATCCGGACACGGTGGTGGGCACTGATTCCCACACCACCATGATCAACGGCCTGTCGGTGCTGGGCTGGGGCGTGGGCGGCATCGAGGCCGAGGCGGCCATGCTGGGCCAGCCGATCCCGATGCTGATCCCGGAAGTGATCGGCTTCCACCTGTCCGGCGCCCTGCCGGACGGCGCCACCGCCACCGACCTGGTGCTCACCGTCACCCAGATGCTGCGCAAAAAGAGCGTGGTGGGCAAGTTCGTGGAGTTCTATGGCCCCGGCCTGGCCAACCTGACCCTCGAGGACCAGGCGACCATCGCCAACATGGCCCCCGAGTACGGCGCCACCTGCGGCTTCTTCCCCGTCACGCGGGCGACCATCGACTACCTCACCGCCACCAACCGCGACGCCGCGCGGGTGGCGCTGGTGGAGGCCTACGCCAAGGAACAGGGTTTGTGGCATGAGCCGGGCGACGCCGACCCGGTGTTCACCGACACCCTGGCCCTCGACCTGGCCAGTATCCAGCCTTCCCTGGCCGGCCCCAAGCGGCCCCAGGACCGGGTGCTGCTGGGCGAGGCCGCGTCCGAGTTCGCCGGCGCGCTGGAGAAGGAATTCAGCCGTGCCCTCGACGCCAGCCGCGTCGCCGTGGCCGGATCGGCCTTCGACGTGGGCGACGGCGACGTGGTGATCGCCGCCATCACCTCCTGCACCAACACCTCCAACCCCAGCGTGATGATCGCCGCCGGGCTGCTGGCCAAGAAGGCCGTGGAGAAGGGGCTGACTGTGAAGCCCTGGGTGAAGACCTCGCTGGCCCCCGGCTCGCAGGTGGTCACCGACTATCTGAAGAGCGCCGGCCTGACCAAGTCCCTGGACACGTTGGGCTTCAACCTGGTGGGCTATGGCTGCACCACCTGCATCGGCAACTCCGGCCCCCTGGACCCGGCCATCCACCAGGCCATCGCCGACCACGACCTGACGGTGACGGCCGTGCTCTCGGGCAACAGGAGCTTCGAGGGG
>CAXNKO010000277.1:0-3894 GCA_964202685.1 Caulobacterales bacterium | reverse complement strand
ATCACCTCCGGCAGCACCAGGGGCGCATAGAGCAGGCCGGCGAAGAGCGTGCGGCCGTGGAAGCGGCTCTGGCGCACCAGGGCGACGGCGGCCAGGGCCCCCAGCACCGTGGCCGTGGTGGCGGAAATCAGGCCGACCCGCAGGGTGATCCAGGCGGCGGCGAGCATCTGATGGTCGTGGGCCAGCGCGGCGTACCAGCGGGTGGAGAAGCCGCCCCAGACGGTGACCAGGCGGCTGGCGTTGAACGAATAGACCACCAGGATCAGGATCGGCGCATAGAGGAAGCTGAGCCCCAGGCCGACGGAGACGCGGTTGAACAGGCTGGGCCCGCGCCTCACCGCTGCGCGCCCGTCAGGCCGGCGGCGCGCCGCTGCAACAGCGCCAGGGGCAGGACCAGGGTGGCCAGCATCACGATGGCCACCGCCGCGGCGGCCGGCCAGTCGCGGTTGGCGAAGAACTCGGTCCAGATGGTGCGGCCCAGCATCAACGTGCCCGGCCCGCCCAGCAGATCGGGGATCACGAACTCGCCCACCATGGGGATGAAACAGAGCAGACAGCCCGCCACCACCCCGGGCAGGGACATCGGCACGGTCACCCGCCAGAAGGCCTGCAATGGCGTGGCTCCCAGATCGGCGGCGGCCTCGAGCAGGGTCGCGTCCTGCTTCTCCAGCACGGCGTAGAGCGGCAGCACCATGAACGGCAGATAGGCGTAGACCAGGCCGAGATAGACCGCCGCATCGGTGTTGAGGATCGTAACCGCCGGCAAACCGATCGCCTGGAGGGCGGCATTGAGCAGACCGGCGGGCTTCAATATGGCGATCCAGGCATAGATGCGGATCAGGAAGCTGGTCCAGAACGGCAGGATCACCGCCATCAGCAGCGCCTGGCGCGCATGGGGTGAAAACCGGCTCATGCCATGGGCGATGGGATAGCCGATCGCCAGCAGGACCAGCGTGGCGACGCCGGCGAACTTCAGGCTGGAGAGGTAGGAGGCCAGGTAGATACGGTCGGAACCCAGCCGCCCATAGGTCTCCAGATCCAGCCCGCGCAGGAAGGCGGCGATCCCCGCCAGGCCGGCGGACCAATCCATGCGCGGCGCATAGGGCGGTATGGCCAGCGCCTGGTCCGAGAGCGACAGCCTGGCTACCAGCAGAAACGGGACCAGGAAGAACAGGCCCAGCCACAGGAAGGGCGCCAGCGCCGGCAGGCTGAAGCGCTTCATCGGGTCAGCACCACGGCGGCGTCGGGGGCGAAGCTGAGCCAGATCTGGTCGTCCCAGTCGATGGGCTGCTCGACGATACGGGCTGCATTGGCCCGGGCCGCGCGCACCGTGCGCCCGCCGGGCAAGGCCACCAGATAGGTGGTCCAGTCACCCAGATAACCGATGTCGGCCACCGTTCCGGCCAGACGGTTGCGCCCCGGCGGCGTCGGCTCGGCGTGCAGCACGATCTTCTCCGGCCGCACCGCCAGCCAGGCGGTGGAACCGGCGGGGAGGGGGTCATCCTCCAGCGCCTCGAACCCCGCCGCGCACTCGCCGGAGGCCAGCCGCACATGCGCGCCGTCGGCGCTCTCGACGCGGCCCTCGAACAGGTTCACCTCGCCGATGAAGTCGGCCACATAGCGGCTGTTGGGGGCCTCATAGACCTCCGACGGCCGACCGAACTGGACGATCTCGCCGGCCCGCATCACCGCGATCCGGTCGGCCATCACCATGGCCTCCTCCTGGTCGTGGGTGACCACCAGGAAGGTCATGCCCAGCCGCTGCTGCAGGGCCATCAGCTCGAACTGGGTCTCCTCGCGCAGCTTGCGGTCAAGGGCGCCCAGGGGCTCGTCCAGCAGTAGCACCTTGGGCCGCGGCGCCAGCGCCCGGGCCAGCGCCACCCGCTGCTTCTGGCCGCCGGACAGTTGGTCGGGCCGGCGCCGGGCCAGGCCCTGCAGCCGCACCAGGGCCAGCATCTCGGCCACCCGGTCGGCGATCTCGGTCCTGGGCAGGCCCTGCTGGACGAGGCCGAAGGCGATGTTCCGCTCCACGCTCAGGTGCGGAAACAGGGCGTAGGACTGGAACATCATGTGCAGGGGCCGCTTGTGGGGCGGCAGGCTGGCCAGATCGCGGCCCTCCAGGGTCACCCGGCCGGCGTCCGGCGTCTCGAAACCCGCCAGCAGGCGCATCAGCGTGGTCTTACCGCAGCCGGACGGGCCCAAGAGGGCGAAGAACTCCCGCTCATAGATGTCGAGGCTGACCCCATTGACGGCGGTTTCGGCCCCGAACCGCTTGCTCACCGCCTCGAAGCGCAGCAGCGGCGTCGCGCCGGGATCCGCCCAGGGCGCGAAACTGGAGCGCACCGCGCCGATGTTTCGGCGAATGGTCACTGGCCGGTCAGCACCCGTGTCCAGCGCCGGTTCACGTCGCGCAGCAGCGCCTGGTCCTTGGTGGTGGTGACGAACAGCCGTCCGGCGACCTCGGGCGAGGGATAGATGTTCGGATCGCCGCGCACCGCGGCGTCCACCAGCGGCGTCGCGGCGGCGTTGGCGTTGGCGTAGAGGGTGAAGTTCGACGCCGCGGCGATAGTCTTCGGCCGCAGCATGAAGGACATGAATTTGTAGGCCGCCTCCGGGTTCGGCGCGCCCTTGGGCATGGCGAACACGTCGAACCAGATCTGCGCCCCCTCCTTGGGGATGGCGTAGGCGATGGCGACCCCGTTCCTGGCCTCCTCGGCCCGGGTCTTGGCTTGCAGGACGTCGCCGGAATAGCCCACCGCCAGGCAGATGTCGCCGTTGGCCAGGGCGTCGATATATTCCGAGGAGTGGAACTTGCGCACATAGGGGCGGGCGGCGATCAGCAGCTCGGTGGCGGCCTGGTAGTCGGCGGGGTTGGTGGAGTTGGGGTCTTTGCCGAGGAAATTCAGCGCGGTGGCGAACATATCCTCGGACGCGTCGAGGAAGTAGACGCCGCAATCCTTCAGCTTGGCCAGCGACTTGGGATCGAAGGCGATCGCCCAGCTGTCCACCTTCACGCCGGGAAGCCGCTTGGCGAGGGCCTCGACATTGTAGCCGATCCCCGCCGTGCCCCACATGTAGGGCAAGCTGTATTTCGCGCCGGGATCGAACGGCTGCATGTGGGCCATGATCTTCGGGTCGAGGCCGTCCAGCCCGGTCAGTTTCGCCTTGTCGAGCGGCTGGATCGCCGCAGCCTGGATGTAGCGGGCGACATTGTTGTTGGACGGCACCACCAGGTCGTAGCCGGTGTCGCCCTGTAGGACCTTGGTCTCCAGCACCTCGTTGGAATCGAAGGTGTCATACACCACCTTGATCCCGGTCTCGCGGGTGAAGGCCTCCAGCAGCGCCGGGTCGATATAGTCGGACCAGTTGTAGATGTGCAGGGTGTCGCCGGCGGGCTCTTGCGCCGTGCCCGCGCCCTGGCCGCAGGCCGCCAGCGACAGGGCCGCCGCGATCGCCAGCATCCCGGCCAAGCTGCGCATCACCGCCCTCCCAATTCGCCGCGGCCGAGGTTACAGGCGCCGCGGGCACACCTCAATCGGCGCAGCGGCCGCAGGCCGCCATGCTGCTGCTTCCGCGGCGGGAATGCCAGCCCCGCCGCATCCACAGCGATCGGGTGAACGAGCGGACGCCCGACCGTTCGTCGCCCTGACCCGTTCGAGGGGCCGGCGCCTGGAGGCTTACGCCGGTCGGCGCTTTTTTTAACTGGCGGCCGGCGCCTCTGCAGGAGGGCCGATGGGCGTGGTCCTCAGCCATTTTCATGCGTATTGTCATATCCTTATGGATTTCCCAGCGCTTCGAGATTCCGTCGCCAGGCGCCAACCGGGGCGCCCACCGGTTGGCGCCAACCGGGGGCGCCGGCGGGGACTGGGGTGGGATGAACAATGAGAACAAAAC
>CAXNKO010000276.1:0-3900 GCA_964202685.1 Caulobacterales bacterium | reverse complement strand
TTGATGTCGATGGTCGAGCGGCGGTTCAGCGGTTCCTTGACCCCGTCGCCGGTGGCCACGGCCGGAGCCGCTTCGCCCTTCCAGTCCAGGGACAGCGCGCCCTGGGCGACGCCCAGGCCCACCAGGGCGTCAGCCACCGCCTTGGAGCGGCGTTCCGACAGACGCACGTTGTAGGCCGGCTGGCCGGAGGTGTCGGCATGACCGACCACCACCACCTGAACAGCCTTGCCGGTGTTGGCGTAGCTGGCCGCCTCCTGCACCACCGTCTGGGCTTCCGGGGTCAGGATGGCCTGATCGAACGGGAAGTAGACGATGAACTGCTTGGCCTCGAACGCCGGAGGCGGCGGCGGGGGAGGCGGCGGGGGAGGCGGCGGAGGCGGAGGCGGGGGCGGCGGGGGCGGAGGAGGCGGCGGCGGCGGGGCCGCGGCGAAGGTCTTGCGGATCTTAACGCCGTAGGTCCGCGGCGCCTCCACCACCAAGTGCCCGATGCCGCCGGTGTAACCCGGTGAAATGCCCTTGTAGCCGTACTTCTTGTTGAGCAGGTTTTGGCCCCAGAGCGCGAACTCCAGGCCCGAATCTTCCAGCTTGTAGTCGATCTGGGCGCTGACCAGGTCGATCGCGCGTTCAGCCCGCCGCTCGATATCGTCCGGCATCAGCAACAGGTTATTCAGCCTGGTCAGAGGCGTCTTGCCACGGTGGTAGATGCTGGCCTGCAGGCCGAGAACGCCGGCGCCCATGTCGGATTCATGCCGGCCGCCCAAGCTCCACTGCCAGGGTGGCGTGGCGGTGATCTTTTCACCGGCGCCATTGCCGATGACCTCGCCGTCTCCGGAAACCGCGTTCGGGAAGTCCGTGTACTCGGAGTCATTGCGCGAGAGGGTCCCGAAAATACTCAGCCCCTCAACCGGCGCGGCTTGCACCGTGATTTCGAAGCCCTGCATCTTCGCCTTGGCGGCGTTGCGCAGCAGGGTGGTGAAGGCCGAGGTCCCGCAGGGCGGCGGCAGGCCGCTGATGCAGGTGAGCGACGAGACCTGGAAGTCGGTGTATTTCGTCCGGTAGACCGCCAGATTGGCGCGCAGGCGCCGGTCGAAGAAGTCGCCCTTGAAGCCGACCTCGATGTCCTTGGCGAACTCCGGCCGCGCCGCACGCTGAGCCGCGCGCCCGAACGCCCCGCCGCGGAAACCGCGGGAGAGCTTGGCGTAAAGCAGATGATCAGGGGTGAACTGGTAGTTGGCGCTGGCCAGGTAGGACCAGCCGCTGAAATAGGCCCGAGAAAACGCGCCGCCGGGACCGAAGGAGCGGACATCCTGGTAGCAACTGTCAGGGTCATTGGCCACCCTGGGCGCGAACGTCGTTGGGAGTTCGGCCGCCGTGGAGCCGTTGCAGATATAGCTGCGCGTGTTGGCGATGTAGGACCAGTCGGAGAGATCTTGGCCGATCCGTTCTTCCGTATAGCGGCCGCCCAGGGTGATGCTGAATTGGTCGGTGAGCTTGAAATCGTTCTGGCTATAGACCGCCCAGGTGTTGGTGACGTTGCTCAGACCATCGTGGGACGGCAAGGGCGGCGAGCCGAGGTTCCCATCGTCGCCAGCTTCACCGAAAATGCGACCGTCCCCCAGTTGCGTGGCGATGGCGAGCGATTCCTGCAGGGCCGCGGACCATTGTGAGCCGGCTCCCTGGTCCCAGCTTCCGTAAACGCCCACCAGCCACTTGAGCCGGTCTTCCATCAGGTCGCCGGAGAAGTTGAACTCCTGGCTCCACTGGGTGGATTCCTGGTCGGGCTTGAAGGGATAGGGAATGTTGAAGTTGCCGCCCATGGCTGGTGCGGGCTGCAGACCGCCGGTCGCGGCGGAGCCGATACCCACCTCCAGCACCTGACCCGGGACCCCATCCAGATCGAAAATCTTGTCGTTGCTGAAGTGCCGCACCCCAGTGATGGAGCGGATCTGGAAATTGTCGGTCACGTCCCAGGTCATGTTCAATGACCCGTGCCAGGTTTCCAGATTGTCGAGTTGATTGGTGTCCGAGCAGTTGGTGTAGATGCTCTTGCCCACGCAGGGGGCCAGGATCGTCTGGCCCGCCGCGAGCAACTGGTTGAAGGCCGCAGGACTGCCGAACAGAGCGTTCTTGAACAGTAGGCTGTTGACCCGGTAGTTGCTTCCGAGGGCCGCGATGACATAGGCGCTGTTGGGCGGCGTGAAGGATAGGGCGCCGATCTGGGCGGGGTTCGTCGCCTGCACGGGCGCGGCCAGCGAGATGTTGGCCAGCATGGCGCCGACCTGGCGGGTGCGGCCGTACTCGACCTTCAGATCGGCCGAAAAGTTCTCCGCCGGATCGAACTTCAGCCCGATCCGCACAAGGTGGTCGTTCTTGTCGCCGCCCTGCTTCTGGCCGTTGATCAGCGACTTGCCGTAGCCGTCACGTGTCCAGTAGCGGTAGGCGACCCGCAGGGCCAGCACGTCTGGCGCCAGGGGCACGTTGATGACCGCATCGGCCCGGTAGGAATTGAAGCGGGCCGCCTCGCCTTCAACATAGCCGTGCAAACCCGAGTGGTCGGCGCTCTTGGTAATGACGTTGATGGCGCCGCCGGTGGTGTTGCGGCCGTAGAGTGTGCCTTGCGGCCCGGCCAGCACCTCGGTGCGCTCCAGGTCGAAGAACGAGTTGTTCGACCCGAACGGGTGCGGGATGTTGACGTTGTCCTGGTAGAGGCCCACCGGCTGCGACACGCCGAGCAGCGAGTCCGAGGCCCGCTGGCCGCGCAGCGCGATCTGGGCGGAGTTCTGCGATCCCGACGAATTGCGGATCTGCAGGCTGGGGGTGACCCGGGTCAGTTCGGTGGTCTCGGTGATCCGCAGCCGCTCCAGCTGCCGGCCGCTCTGCGCCGACACCGCCACCGGCACGGTCTGCAGGCTTTCCTCGCGCTTTCGGGCGGTGACGACGATCTCCTCCACCGTCGCGCCGTCCTGGGCGAAGGCGGGCGCGGCCAGGGCGCCGATGAGCGCGCTTGCCCCGCAGGCCAGCATGAGACGAGCCTTGCGGCTCCTGACGATGATCATATGGTTCCTCCCCTGCGCCCCGGTTTACGGAATCGGACAGATGTGACGGTCGCTTGCCGCGAGTGAAATGGAGGCGGACGGTACCACTGGGCGCTCGTGTGTCAATTCGCCGCCAACCGATGCGGCGGCGAGTCCGCGACCGTGGCGTAAATACCGCAAAGCCTGCCCCGCCCAGGCGAGAACCGGCTTCCATGTGGCCCGCTCTGGCCTAAAGATGTGGCGACCATCACCGCCCCGCCCCCCAAGGAGCCAGCCCATGTCCCTCTACGATATCCCTGTGAACAAGATCGACGGCGCCCCGGCCAAGCTCGGCGACTACGCCGGCAAGGTGCTGCTGGTGGTCAATGTGGCCTCCAAATGCGGCCTCACCCCCCAGTACGAGGGGTTGGAGAAGCTCTATTCGGCCCGCAAGGCCGACGGCCTCGAGGTGCTGGGCTTCCCGGCCAACGACTTCCGCGGCCAGGAGCCGGGCACCAATGACGAGATCGCCACGTTCTGCGCCTCGACCTATGCGGTCGACTTCCCGCTGTTTCAGAAGATCGTCGTCACGGGGCCGGAGAAGCACCCGCTCTATCAGGCGCTGACCGCCGCCCGGCCCCAGACCGATGGCGGTGATTCGGCCATGCGCACCCGGCTGGAAGGCTTCGGCATCGCCACCGGCGGCCCCGGCGAGGTGCTGTGGAACTTCGAGAAGTTCCTGGTCGGCCGCGACGGCCAGGTGAAGGCCCGCTTCGCCCCCGACACCGCCCCCGACGACCCGCGCCTGGTGGCGGCCCTGGACGCGGCCCTGGCGGCGACCTGACCTATGCAGCACGTCAATCTCGGCCGCACCGGCCTGCGGGTG
>CAXNKO010000275.1:0-3905 GCA_964202685.1 Caulobacterales bacterium | reverse complement strand
GCTCGAACGGCGCAAACGGTGTCGCCCGGTGCATCATGCCCCGATGGTCCCACATCAGCAGGTCGCCGATCCGCCACCTGTGCCGATAGACTCGGCCCGGCGCCGCGGCCACCTCGGTGAGCGCCGTCACCAGGGCGCGGGCGTCGGCGTAGCTCAACCCCGCGATGGCCTCGATGTGCGAGGCCACCAGCAGGGCGTCGCGGCCCGAGGGCTTGTGCCGGCGCACCAGCCGGTGGCGGACGGCGGGGTAGGCGGCGCCGGTGATCCCCTCGGGAATCTCATAGCCAATCAGCCGCCGCGAATGGCGCACCGAGTGGTCGGCGGTGAGTTGGGCCAACTCGGCCTGGCGTTCCGGCGACAGGGATTCCCAAGCAAGGCGGGCGTCGCAGTATTCGGTGTCGCCGCCGTCGCCGGGAATGATGCGGGCGTGCAGGAAGGAATAGGTCGCGCCGGGCGTCAGGTAGGTCGAGTCCACGTGCCAGAGCTGGTTGGCGTCATCGTTGGCCCGGCGCTTGGAGTCCGCCGGCAGCATGGCGCCCATGGCGTCGAGGTTGGAGACCCGGGTCACCTCCAGGGTCTTGCCCGCCCGGCTGGCAAGGTTCTGCAACGGCCCGAAACGTCGGGCGAACGCCGCCAGGGCGTCGTCGTCGAAGCCGACCCCTGGGAAGGCCAGCACGCCATGGCGGCCGATGGTCTGCCGAATTTCGGCGATGGCGTCGTCGTCGGCGGCGGTGAGGTCGAGGCCGCTGACCTCGGCGCCGAACAGCGGGTGCAGGGGACGGATCTGGAAACGGGGGGTCGCCATGGTCGGGCTCCGGGCGGGCGCTCAGCAGATTGCGCCGGCAAGGGGGACGGGCGCAATATGATCCGGCCAAGCTCCGCCCCTGCCGCGTCCACTTCGGGGCGAGGCAGGCGCTGGGTGCGTGGCGGTTATGAGGCGGCATGTTCTGCATTCGCGAAGACGACCTCACCGGCGGCGCCGTGCGCGCCCTGCTGGCCCTGCACCTCGCCGGGATGCACGCGACCTCGCCGCCGGAGCATGTGTTCGCCCTCGACCTGTCGGGCTTGCAGGCGCCGGAGGTGACGGTGTGGACGGCGTGGGACGGTGAAGCCCTGGCGGGCGTCGGCGCCTTGAAGGCGCTGGGCGATGGGGTCGGTGAGATCCAGTCCATGCGCACCGACCCGCGGCGCCTGCGCCGGGGCGTCGGCGCCGCGCTGCTCGAGCACATCATTGGCGAGGCCCGGCGGCGCGGCTACCGGCGGCTGAGCCTCGAGACAGGCCGTGGCTCCGCCTTCGAGGCGGCGCTGGCGCTCTACCACAGGCGCGGCTTTGTGGAAGGCGACGCGTTTGCGGATTACCGGGCCAGCGCCTTCAGCCAGTTCTTCCACCTCGATTTATAGGCGGAAGCGACCGCCGGGCGCCGCGGCCGAGCGTGGCGGGCGGGCGGGAACATGTCCCTGACAACCCGACTACCTTGTCTCCGGTCTGAACAGATGGGAGACAGATCAGATTTCTGTTGATGCTCGCGAAGCCCTTGACTTGCGCAGGGCTGGAAGCTCGCATGCAGTTCTGAGTTATGTGCCTGAAGCGCTTCCGACGATGGATCATCGATGAGATCGGCAATGCATCGAATCACAGCTTTTTTCTGGGTCGCTATTGCCCTTACCTTCGCTTCATCTCCTGCATATGCCTGCTCAATTATTTGGTCAGGAGATGGAAATATTACAGCAGAAAGCGATATTCTCGTCTTGGTCGAAGCAACATTAGCAATAACCGAACCGTCTCCACCGACGTCAAATCCATTTGTACCCACGACAATTGGAGCGGCTGAGGGGCGTATATTACATCAATTTATGGGACCCACATTGAAGGCGCCAATCAAATTTAATTTCTGGATGTATGACGAGGATAGATCTTTCGGAACAAGTTTTGATGTTGTAGTTGGCGGTAAATACTACGTTTGGATGAGGAAAGTGGACGATAAACTATGGACATGGCATGGTTTGGACTATGAGGCTACAAGCCGGGCCGAACGCAATCGGATAAAGTGGTACGCCAGGATGCAAGTTTGGCCCTGGAGACTGATCGGCAGTTCGCCGCCCCCCTAGTCCCGCACCATCAGGAACGCACCCGCCAGGGGTCCGCCGGCGGTGGACAGGCCCGCCACCCTGGGGTCGCCCTTCACCTGCCGGGCCTCGCCGCGGCCCCAGAGCTGGACGCAGGCTTCGTGGACTTGGCCGTAGGCGTGCATGCGCCCGGCCGACAGCGCCCCGCCGTTGGTGTTGATGGGCAGTTCGCCTTCGAGCGCGATCCGCGACCCGTCGCCGATGAAGTCGCCGGCCTCGTTGCGGTTGCAGAAGCCGAAGTTCTCCAGCCAGTTGATCGTGTGGAAGGAAAAGCCGTCATAGAGTTCGGCCACGTCCACGTCCTTGGGCTTCAGGTCGGTGCGGCTCCACATCATCTCGGCCACATGCGGCTGGGCCTGGGTCGACAGGGCGTCGGCGTCGAGCTGGGTCCAGCTGTTGCGGTAGCGCATGGACGAGCCCACCGCCTCCAGCCGCAGCACCGGATTGGGGCCGTCCTTGGCGCAGTCCAGCCGCGACAGCACGATGGCGGTGGCCCCGTCGATGGGCACGTCGCAGTCATAGATCCTCAGCGGCGTGGCGATGATCGGGGCGTTGAAATAGTCGTCCAGGGTGATGGGGGTGCGGTAGACGGCGGCCGGGTTCAGGGAGGCGTTGCGCCGCTGGTTGACCGAGATCATCGCCACCTGCTCCGGCTTGATGCCGGACTCATGCACATAGCGGGCGAAGTAGAGCGATTGCTGCACGGCGGCGGTATAGGCGTGATAGGGCGAGTACCAGGCGAAGTTGCCCCGGGCCTTCTCGCCGGGCTGGAAGCTGGCGTTGGTCAGGCCGGCCTTGCGGGCGGTGGCCTGGTACATGGTCCGGTGGATCAGCACATGCTTGCAATAGCCGGCGGCGATGGCGCCGATGGCGTTGAAGATCGCCCCGAACTGGCCGGCGGTCTCCGAGCAGTTGGAGTACCAGCCCACCTGGATGCGCAGCGCGTCCTGCAGCATCGGCACCCCCACCGGGCCCATGCCGCCATTGTCGCCCCGGTCGCCGGGCCAGCAGGCCATGCCGTCGATGTCGGCGCGCTTGAGGCCGGCGTCCTCGATGGCCTGCAGGGCGGCGTCCATGGTCAGCGACAGGGCCGACTGGGTCTGCGGCCCGCGGGAGACCCGGGACTGGCCGATGCCGGTGATGGCGGTGTTCTTCTCGGCGTATTGCATGGCGCTCAGGCTCCCACCGGCTTGAACAGCGGAACCCAGATGTCGTCCGCCGGCTCGAAATAGACCTCCACCTGCTGGCCGATGAACACCTCCTCGGCCGCGCAGTGGGTGATGTTGGTCACCAGCCGCACGTCCGCCTGTTCGGCGATGGCCACGAAGGCCAGCACATAGGGGACCTCCAGGCCGGGCAGCCATTGCTTGTGGTTGACCGTGCAGCTGACCACCACGCCGCGGCCCGACACCGCCTCCGGCGTGACGTTGCGGCCTTCGCAGCCAGGGCAGAAGCTGGTGGGCGGATGCACCCGGTAGCCGCAGTCCTGGCAGCGGTGGATCAGCAGCTTGCCGTCCTTGCCGCCGGTCCAGAACGGCGTGGTGTCGAGGTCCAGCATCGGAGTCGGGCGCGGCAGGCCCCCGGAGGCGGCTTGGCTCATCGGGTGGAGGTCTCCTGGTTCGGGCGTCTGTCAGAACAGCTGACTAGTGGAGCCTGCGGGGCGGGTCCAACGGCATTCAACCATCCGCGAAATGCATTGGCCCCATACCTTTTCGCGAATTCAACCGGGACCTGCCCGCGCCTAGCCTGATCCCCGCCAACCGCTTCAGTCCTCCCCG
>CAXNKO010000274.1:0-3910 GCA_964202685.1 Caulobacterales bacterium | reverse complement strand
ATCGCCGTGACCCTGGCCGAGGCCGAGGCTATCGGCCGCGCGGCCCGGGCGGCCGGCGTGGTCGCAGCCTGCGGCCATCAGGAGCGGGCGCTGTTTGAGGTGATGGGGCTGTTCGAGGCGCCGGAACGGCCGCTGCGGCTGGAAGCGGTGCGGCATGGACCGGCCTCGCCGCGCAGCCTCGACGTTTCGGTGGTGCTCGACCTGATGATCCACGACCTGGACCTGGCGCTGGCGCTCTGCGGGGCGCGGCCGGTAAGCGCATCGGGGCGAGGCGGCGCGGATGCGGCCCAGGCGGAGGTGGCCTTCGACAACGGTTTCGTGGCGGCCTTCGATGTCTCCCGCCAGGCCGAGGCGCGGCGGCGGACCATGAAGCTCACCTATGGCTCGGGCGCGGTGGAGATCGATTTCCTCACCCACGCCTTCCACAACACCACCGGTTTGGCGCTGAACGCCGGGTTCGCGGCGACCGCGGTGGCGCAAGACACCCTGGCGGCGTCGCTGGAGCGGTTTCTCGCCGCGGTCAGTGGTGAGGCGGCCCAGCCGCTGGTGGGCGTCGAGGCCGCCACCCGGGCGCTGGACCTGGCGCTGGGGGTCGAGCAGGCGTTGACGCCGCTTTAATCCTCAAGCCGCTCCAGGCTGCGCACCGCGCCGCGGGATGCGCTGGTGGCGAAGGCGGCGTAGGCCCGTAGCGCCAGGGAGACCTGGCGTTTGCGGGGTCTGGGCTTCCAGGCCCCCTTGCCCTTGGCTTGCATGGCCGCGCGGCGCTCGGCGAGCACGGCGTCGGAAACCGTCAGGTGGATGCTGCGCGTGGGGATGTCGATCTCGATGCGGTCGCCGTCCTGCACCAGGCCGATCAGCCCGCCCTCGGCGGCTTCCGGGGAGACGTGGCCGATGGACAGCCCCGAGGTGCCGCCGGAAAAGCGGCCGTCAGTGACCAGGGCGCAGGCCTTGCCCAGGCCCTTCGCCTTCAGATAGCTGGTGGGATAGAGCATTTCCTGCATGCCCGGGCCGCCGCGGGGGCCCTCGTAGATGATCACCACCACGTCGCCGGCCTTGACCTTGCCGGTGAGGATGGCGCTGACCGCGTCGTCCTGGCTCTCATAGACCTTGGCGGGGCCGGCGAAGACCAGGTTGGCGTCGTCCACCCCGGCGGTCTTCACGATGCAGCCGTCGACAGCGATATTGCCGCTCAGCACCGCCAGGCCGCCATCCTTGGAGAAGGCGTGGCCGGCGCTGCGGATGACCCCGGCCTCGCGGTCCAGGTCGAGCACGTCCCAGCGGCTGGCCTGACTGAACGCGGTCTGGGTGGGCACGCCGCCCGGCGCGGCGCGGTAGAAGTCGCGGACGGCGACGTCCTCGGTCTGTTTGATGTCATAGCGGGCCAGGGCCTGGCCCATGGAGGGGCTGTGGACCATGGGCAGGTCGGTGTGCAGCAGCCCCGCCCGGTCCAGTTCGCCCAATATGGCCATGACGCCGCCGGCGCGGTGGACGTCCTCCATGTGCACGTCACTCTTGGCCGGCGCCACCTTGCACAGGCAGGGCACTTTGCGCGACAGCCGGTCGATGTCGGCCATGGTGAAGGCCACGCCGCCCTCGTGAGCCGCCGCCAGCAGGTGCAGCACCGTGTTGGTGGAGCCGCCCATGGCGATGTCCAGGCTCATGGCGTTCTCGAACGCCCGGAAGTTGGCGACATTGCGCGGCAGCACGCTGGCGTCGTCCTGTTCGTAGAACCGGCGGGTGATGTCGACCACCACGCGGCCGGCCTCCAGGAACAGCTGCTCGCGATCGGCGTGGGTGGCCAGCGTCGAGCCGTTGCCGGGCAGGGACAGGCCCAGCGCCTCGGTGAGGCAGTTCATGGAATTGGCGGTGAACATCCCCGAGCACGACCCGCAGGTGGGGCAGGCGGCGCGCTCCATCGCCGCCACGTCCTCGTCGGAGTTGGCGTCGTCGGCGGCGGCGACCATGGCGTCGATCAGGTCCACGGCGATGGTCTTGCCCTTCACCACCACCTTGCCGGCCTCCATGGGGCCGCCGGAGACGAACACGGCGGGGATGTTGATCCGCATGGCCGCCATCAGCATGCCCGGGGTGATCTTGTCGCAGTTGGAGATGCAGACCATGGCGTCGGCGCAGTGGGCGTTGACCATATATTCGACGCTGTCGGCGATCAGCTCCCGCGACGGCAGGCTGTAGAGCATGCCGTCGTGGCCCATGGCGATGCCGTCATCGACGGCGATGGTGTTGAATTCCTTGGCCACGCCGCCGGCCCGCTCGATCTCGCGGGCCACCAGCTGGCCCAGGTCTTTCAGATGCACGTGGCCGGGCACGAACT
Organism: Caulobacterales bacterium; assembly: GCA_964202685.1. Taxonomy (GTDB): domain Bacteria; phylum Pseudomonadota; class Alphaproteobacteria; order Caulobacterales; family Caulobacteraceae; genus Phenylobacterium. The sequence continues at coordinate 1,578 of CAXNKO010000274.1, read as the reverse complement.
GGGTGAAGGAGTTGACCACGGCGATGATCGGCTTGCCGAAGTCGGAGTCCTTCATGCCGGTGGCGCGCCAGAGGCCGCGGGCGCCGGCCATGTTGCGGCCGTGGGTGGTGGTGCGGGAACGGTACGCGGGCATGGTTCGGGTCTCGGGTTCGGGCGGCTGCGCCACAAGGGGCTGGTTTAGACCTCCGGCGCGCCGCGGGAAACCAGGAACAACTCGGCCCGCCGGCGCAGCTGTTGGATTGTGGGGCTCAGCGTGCTGGGAGCCCTCTTCACGCGCCAGGCACGGCTGGGCCTGGCAACTACGGAAGACCAGGTCGGATTTTCGAGAGGCCAGGGGGTATGAGCTGACGGTTGGCGTTCGCCGCATGCGTCGGCTAGGGGGGCGCTGTGTCGGAGCGGCTGAATATGATTGTCACTTGAGATCCTTCCCCTGGGGCGGACTGGATTTCGATGTGTGCTTGCGCGTTCTGTTCAAGAGAGCGAACGATCAGCGCGGACAGCTTGCCCGGCCTTGGCCATGTTACACCCGGCGGGAGCCCGACGCCATCGTCAGCCACCACGACCCGGCAGCCCGACGCCAGGCTGGTGCATTGCAACCTGATGACGCCGCTGTCACGGCCTAGGAAGGCGTGTTTGAGCGCGTTCGTCATCAGTTCGTTGACGACCAAGCCGGTGGGCATGGCGACATCGATCGAGACCGGCCAAGTATCGACCTGCATGTTCAGACGAATGCCCTCGACGGCATGGGCGCGCATTACCGCCGACGCGATCTCACTGAGGTAGACGCCCAGGTCCACCGCGCCCTCGCGTGCGGATTCACCGAGAGCGCGATAGAGCAACCCGAGCGCCTCGACCCGCCCCGCAAGCCTGTCAAATCCATCGCCGAGCGACCGGTTCGACACCCCCTTGGCTTCCACCCGGATAAGGGCGGTGATCATCTGCAGATTGTTCTTCACCCGATGCTGCAACTCGCGAAGCTGCATATCCTTCTCCTCGACCAGCTCCTGCAACTGGTCGAGAACCGAGCTCTCCCGGACGGCGACTTCCACGAGGGCGACCAATCGGAACAGGGGAGCGCCGTAATCGTCCTCGATGACGTTGGACCAAGCGTCCACCGTAAGCGGCGTTTCCCCCGGAGAAAGGATGAAGGCTCCAACATAGTCGTGCCCCTCAACCAATAACTTGCTGAGGGTTTTCGAACTGTCCGACGAATCTTTCTGTTGGGGCAGGCGATCCCAATCTTCGCCGACAAGTCCGCGGCTTCCGACTCCGATCAGGCCCTCAAACGCGTTGTTGGCGTAGACGATCCGCTCGGTAGGTTGCAGCCGGGAGACAGCAATAGCGACGGGGACATGATCTAGAAACTGTTGGAACCGCTCGCTCTCCAGGGCGTCGGCGAGCGCAGGATTGTCCAACAGGTGCCCGAAGTGTAACCGTTCAGCTCCCCCCAGCGGCGTTGGTGCGACGGATTGAATCGGCCTGTGTTTTTTGGTGGCGCTCGGCAGCCCGGCTTGATTCCCTCCATGCATGTCGCGCAAAGATCCAGTCGATCTGAAGTCTATGGACCGGGCGTTTTCG
>CAXNKO010000273.1:0-3918 GCA_964202685.1 Caulobacterales bacterium | reverse complement strand
GAACTCCGGTTCGATCATGTCCACTTCGCCGGCCAGCACCTCGCCGGTGGAGCCGTCGATGGTGATGACCTCGCCGGCGCGATAGGTCTGGCCCCGGGCGCGCAGTTCGCCGGCGCGGGCGTCGATCTGCAGTTCGCCGGCCCCGGAGACGCAGGGCCGGCCCATGCCGCGGGCCACCACCGCGGCGTGGCTGGTCATGCCGCCCCGGGCGGTGACGATCCCGCGCGCGGCGTCCATGCCGCGGATATCCTCGGGGCTGGTCTCCTCGCGCACCAGGATCACCGCCCCGTGGGCCCCGCCCAGGCGCTCGGCGTCGGCGGCGGTGAACACGATCTGGCCGGTGGCCGCGCCGGGCGAGGCCGGCAGGCCGGTGGCGATCACCAGCCTGGGACTGTTGGGGTCGATGGTCGGGTGCAGCAGCTGATCCAGCGAGCCCGGCTCCACGCGCATCACCGCTTCCTCGCGGCTGATCACCCCGTCGTTGGCCAGGTCCACGGCGATCTTCAGGGCGGCCTTGGCGGTGCGCTTGCCGTTGCGGGTCTGCAGCATGAACAGTCGGCCCTGCTCCACCGTGAACTCGATGTCCTGCATGTCCCGGTAGTGGGTTTCCAGGGTGGCGACGACGGTCTTGAAGTCCGCGAACACCTGGGGAAGCGCCTCCTCCATGGAGAGATTGTGCTCCCCCATCTCCTCGCGGGCCGCCCGGGTCAGCGCCTGGGGGGTGCGGATGCCCGCCACCACGTCCTCGCCCTGGGCGTTGAGCAGGAACTCGCCGTATAGGCGGTTCTCGCCGGTGGACGGATTGCGGGTGAAGGCCACCCCGGTGGCGGAGGTCTCGCCCATGTTGCCGAACACCATCGACTGGACGTTCACCGCCGTGCCCCAGCTCTCGGGGATGTCGTGCATGCGGCGATAGAACTTGGCCCGGTCGTTCATCCAGCTGGCGAACACCGCCCCCACCGCCCCCCACAGCTGAGCCTGGGGGTCCTGGGGAAACGGCTGGCCGAGCTCGCGCTGCACAAGGTCCTTGTAGTCGGCCACCACCGACTCCCAGTCGTCGGCCGAAAGCGCGGTGTCCACCTGGGCGTCCAGGCGGTCCTTATGGTCGTCGAGGATCTCCTCGAACATGTGGTGGTCCAGGCCCAGCACCACGTTCGAGTACATCTGGATGAAGCGCCGATAGGAATCGAAGGCGAAGCGCCGGTCGCCGGAGAGCCTGGCCAGGCCCTCGGCGGTGGCGTCGGTGAGGCCTAGGTTGAGCACGGTGTCCATCATCCCCGGCATCGAGGCCCGCGCGCCTGAGCGCACCGACACCAGCAGCGGGTTGGCCGCATCGCCGAAGGTCTTGCCGGTCAGCGCCTCCACTGTCGCCAGGGCCGTGGCCACCTGCCCCGCCAGCTCGGGCGGATAGGCGCCGTCATGGCCGTAATAGTAGTTGCAGGCCTCGGTGGTGATGGTGAAGCCCGGCGGCACCGGCAGACCCAGCGCCGACATCTCCGCCAGGTTGGCGCCCTTGCCGCCCAGCAGCGACTTCATCGCCGCGCCGCCCTCGGCCCGGCCGCCACCGAAGGCGTACACCCAACGCGGTTGGCCCGATCCCCTGGCGCTCATGGTCATCCTCAGCCCGTGATCAGCGAGAAATCCGCCACCTGGCCCATGGCCTCGCGGACCTGACCTAGAAGGCGCAGGCGATTGGTGCGTTCCGCCGCCACTTCGGAATTGACCAGCACCTTCTCGAAGAAGGCGTCCACGGGCGCCCGCAGCGCCGCCAGGGCGCGCATGGCCCCGGCGAAGTCCTCGCTGTCCAGGGCCGCCTCCAGCGGACCCCGCGCGGCTTTCAGGGCGTCGATCAGCGCCGTCTCCTCCGCCGGCGCGCCGGGGGTCTTGACGGGGTCGCCGGTGGGCAGGGCGCCCTTCTTCAGCTCGGCCTTGAGAATGCTGGCGGCGCGATTGTAGCCGGCCAGCAGGTTGGCCCCGTCCTCGGTGGCGAGAAACCGCGCCAGGGCCTCGACCCGGGCGGCGATCCGCACCAGATCGTCGTCCCCCAGGGCGAACACCGCGTCCACCAGGTCGTGACGCTGGCCCTGGTCGCGCAGCAACACCTTCAGCCGCTCGGCCAGGAAGCCCAGCACCTCCTCGGCCACCTGCGGATAGGGGGCGAAGCTGTAGAGCACCTCTCCCTCCGGCGTGGCGCCGGCGACCCGGCGGGTGCGGTCGAACTGGACGTCCACCTCCCGGTCCATGCTCACCACCGTCGGCCGCGCCCCGTCCAGCAGGGCCTCGTCGAACTCCTTCAGATAGACCTCGAATTCCTGAGAAGCATGGCGGCCGCGTGCGCCCAGATAGGCGGTGGTGCGGTCGGTGGAGATGAACAGCGCCCGGCCCGGATCGACGTAGCAGCGCAAAGCCCGATACCAGGCCGCCACCAGCTTGCGCACCGGCGTGCGCGATTCACTGGCCAGCAGGATGCGGATCAGCCCCAGGGCCGAGCGGCGCAGCGCATAGGGATCGCGCGAGCCGGTGGGCTTCTCGCCGATGGCGAAGAAGGCGGTCAGGGTGTCGAGCTTGTCGGCCAGGGCCACCGCCATGGTCACCGGCTTGTCCGGCGCCTCGTCGCTGGGGCCGATGGGACGGTAATGGTCGGAAATCGCCTCGGCCACCACGGCGCTGAGCCCCTCGGCGCGGGCGTAGTAGCCGCCCATCACCCCTTGCAGCTCCGGGAACTCGCCCACCATGCCGGTGGCCAGGTCGGCCTTGCACAGCCGCGCCGCCATCACCGCCTTGGCGGTGTCGGCGCCGATCATCGGCGCGATCTCGGCGGTCAGCATCTCCAGCCGCTCGACCCGCTCGCGCAGGGTGCCCAGCTTGGCGTGGAAGGTGACCCCCTCCAGCTTCCCCAGCCGCTGCTCGAGGGTGAATTTGCGGTCCTCGCTCCAGAAGAATCGGGCGTCGGAAAGCCGCGCCGACAGCACCCGGGCGTTGCCGGCGGCGATGGCCACACCCCCGTCGGGCGCCTCGATATTGGCCACGGTGACGAAATGCGGGGCCAGCTTGTCGGTCCTGGCGTCGCGCACGGCGAAATACTTCTGGTGGGTGCGCATGGAGGTGCGGATGACCTCCGGCGGCAGATCGAGGAAGGCCGGATCCATGTCGCCCAGCACCGGGGTCGGCCACTCGGCCAGACCCGCCACCTCGTCCAGCAGGCCGTCGTCCTCCACCAGCTCCAGGCCGCGGGCGAAACACAGGGTCCGCGCGCCGTCGATGATCCGCTCCCGGCGCGCCTCGGGATCCAGCACCACGAAATGCTTGGCCAGGCCGTCCTCGTAGCGATCGCAATCCCGGCCCTTGAACGGCCTGCCGGAGCCCATGAAGCGGTGGCCCTCGGTGACGTCGTCGCTCTCAATTCCCTCAATGGAGAACGGCGCGATCTCGCCGTCGAAGACGCAGAGGATGCGCTTCAGCGGTCGCACCCAGCGCAGGGTCCCGTGTCCCCAGGTCATCGACTTGGGCCAGGGGAAGTCGCGCACGATGGCCTCGACCATCTCGGCGATGATCTCGGCGGTGGGCCGTCCCTTGCGCTCGATACGGGCGAAATACAGCCCGTCGCGCTCGATCAGGTCGCCGCGGGCGACGCCGGCGGAGCGCAGGAAGCCTTCCACCGCCTGATCGGGAGCGCCGACCCGGGGGCCCTTGCGCTCCTCCGACCGGTCGCCCTGGACGGCGGGCAGGCCCTCGGCCACCAGGGTCAGCCGCCTGGGTCCCGCGAAGGTCTTCATGGCCTCGGGCGCCAGGCCCTGGGCGGCCAGGCGCTCACGCGCCATGCGTTCAAGATCGCGCGCGGCCTGGGCCTGCATGCGGGCGGGTATCTCTTCGGAGAACAGTTCGAGCAGAAGCTGGGGCATGATTTTATTCCCCCTT
>CAXNKO010000272.1:0-3918 GCA_964202685.1 Caulobacterales bacterium | reverse complement strand
CTCGAGGAACACCTCGACGGAATCCCCCACCTTGATGGTCGGCTTTCCGGCGTCATCGACGCCGAATTCCTTCACCTGCACGCGGCCTTCGGTCTTCAGGCCCACGTCGATGATGGCGAAGTCCTTCTCGATGGCCACGACCTTGCCGTGGACCACCTGGCCCTCCATGAAGTCGCGTCCGCCGAGGGATTCGTTGAGCAGGGCGGCGAAATCGTCGCGGGAGGGACTTAGGCTCAGATCGTCAGCCATTGGGTTCTTTCATTTCGAATGACGCCGGAGCCGCGACCGCATCACGGCCGCCGGGAGTCCTGGCGTCGGGTTAAGGGTTCAAACCGAAAGCGCGGGGCGGACCTCGCGCGGGTGAATTGCCCGCAGCCGTCAGAGGGAAAGGCGCGGTGGGATTGCCGGGCTAGGTGTTACCCCAACCGGCGCGCGCCGCCTCGACGATGCGGCGGGCTGCATCGGCGGCCTGGTCTATAGTCATATCGGTGGTGTCGAGCAAGACGGCGTCGGGCGCCGGGGCCATCGGCGAGGCGGCGCGGCCGGCGTCGCGGGCGTCGCGGGTGCGGATATCGGCCAGAACCGCCGCCAGGGCAACCGCCTCCCCCTGACCGGAGAGCTGCCGCCAGCGGCGCTGGGCGCGGACCTCCGGCGCCGCGGTGACATAGAGTTTGGCCGGGGCCTGGGGGCAGATCACCGTGCCCATGTCGCGCCCGTCCAGCACCGCGCCCCCCGGCTTCGCCGCGAAGGCCCGCTGCAGATCGAGCAGCGCCGCGCGCACGCCGGGATAGGCCGCCACCCGGCTGGCCGCCTCGCCGGCGGCGCGGGTGCGGAAGGCCGGGTCGTCCAGCCTGGCCGCGTCGAGGCCGCGCGCCACCCGCGCGGCGGCCTCGGCGTCGTCGAGGTCCCCGCCGGTCCGCTGCAGGATCACCCCCACCGCCCGGTACAGCAGGCCGGAATCCAGCACAGGCAGGCCGTAGTCCGCCCCCAGCCGCGCCGCCAGCGTACCCTTGCCCGAGGCGGCCGGCCCGTCGACGGTGATGACGAAGGGGAGGCTCACGCCCTCACCCGATTTCCCCGCCCAGCCCGCGCATCAGCGCCACGAACCCGGGGAAGCTGGTGGCGATCATGCCGGGTTCGTCCACCGACACCGGGGCGTCGGCGGCCAGGCCCATCACCAGGTGGGCCATGGCGATGCGGTGATCGCCGTGGGTGACGACCTGGGCGCCGCCGGCCACCGGATGATTTCCACCCTGCGAGCCGACCACGATCAGCCCCTCCGGCTCCTCCTCGGCGCCGACGCCGCAGGCGGCCAGGCCCGCGGCCATCAGGGCGATGCGGTCGCTTTCCTTGACCCGCATCTCGCCGATGCCGCGCATGCGGGTGGGGCCGGCGGCAAAGGCCGCGGCCACCGCCAGGATCGGATACTCGTCGATCATCGAGGGCGCGCGTTCCGGCGGCACATCGACGCCCTTGAGCGGCGAATACCGGGCGGTGACGTCCCCCACCGGCTCGCCGCCGTCGTCGCGGAGATTGGCGTAGGTGAGGTCGGCGCCCATCTCGATCAGGGTCTCGAACAGGCCGGTGCGCAGCCGGTTGAGCAGCACGCCTTGCACCGTCACCGCCGAGCCCGGGGTGATCAGCGCCGCCACCAGCGGAAAGGCCGCCGACGACGGGTCGCCCGGCACGGCGATCCGCGCCGCCGTCAGCTTCTGGCCCGGCGGCAGACGGATGGTGCGCCCGGCGCCGACGGCGTCGGTGACCTCCACCATCACCCCGAAGGCCCGCAGCATGCGCTCGGTGTGGTCGCGGGTGGGTTCCGGCTCGATCACCACCGTCTCGCCGGCGGCGTTCAGCCCGGCCAGCAGCACCGCCGACTTCACCTGGGCCGAAGGCTCGGGCAGCCGGTAGTGGATCGCCTTCAGGCCGCCGCCCCGCAGCATCAGCGGCAGCCGCCCGCCGGCCCGGCAGACCCAGCTGGCCCCCATCTGACCCAGGGGCTTCAGCACCCGGTTCATCGGCCGGCCGCGCAGGGAGGCGTCGCCGGTGAAGGCCGCCGCCAGGTCAAACCCCGCCGCCGCCCCCAGGATCAGCCGCACCCCGGTGCCGGCGTTGCCGCAGTCGATCACCTCGGCGGGCTCGGCGAACCCGCCCTGGCCCGCCACCCGCCAGCGGCCCTCGCCCAGCCGGGTCACCTGGGCGCCGAACGCGCCCATGGCGGCGGCGGTGCGCAGCACGTCGTCGCCTTCCAGCAGGCCTTCGATTTCGCTGGTCCCGGAGGCCAGGGCGGCGAGGATCAGCGCCCGGTGGGAGATCGACTTGTCGCCGGGGGCGCGGACGACGCCGCGGAGCGGGCCGCCGCGGCGTGCGGTCAGGGCTGCCGCGGTCATGGGAAGGGCGCCTCCGGAACGCGGAATTGCATGAAGCGCGAAGCTTTTTACAGCCGCCCCGGCGCGTGGCAAGGGAGCCGCCACCCGCGCGCCGGGCGTTCCGCAAATATTAGAGAGGCTCGCCGCCCTTGGCCATTCCTGAACTGGGCTCCAAACAGATTTGCCCGAGCTGCCAAGCCAAGTTCTACGACCTTTGCAAGCGGCCGGCGGTCTGCCCCAAGTGCCAGAACGCCTTCGACCCCGACGAAGCGGTCCGCAGCCGACGCACCCGCGTGCGCGCCGCCCCCGCCGAGCGCGACGAACTGCGCGAGGATCAGGTCGATAAGGACGCAGCCGGCGACGAGGACGAGGAAGAGGAAGACGTCAGCGCCCCGGAACTGGACGCGGTGATCGACGATCCCATCCTGGCCGGCGACGACGACGATGAGGACGCCGAGCCCGGCGCCGGTCCCGCCGCCCCCGACGATGAGCTGGCCGGCTTCTCCGAGGGCGAGGAAGCCCTCGACGAGGAGGACGCCGACGTGCCGTTCCTGGAGGACGACGACGACGACGAATTCGACGAATCCGAGATCGGCCTGCCCGGCGACGACGAGTAACACCCGTACCGGGCGGAATTCCCACGATCCGGGCTTGATCGGGCGGCGGGGTTTCAATAGGTTCCGCGCCTTCCCGCCGGCCTGGCTGGCGGGAGGCCCGATCCCCTCGGGGCTATAGCTCAGCTGGTAGAGCGCTTGAATGGCATTCAAGAGGTCAGCGGTTCGACTCCGCTTAGCTCCACCACGGAGGCCCCCAGCAACCCACTGGGGGCCTTCACCTTTTTGGGGAGTACTCGAGCGGGCCAGTCGTATTCAGGTCAGGCAAGAGAGTCTTCCAGGTAACGTTCTAGGTAACATCGATGCGTAGGCTTCACAGCCAAGCGGTCCAACCGTATGGCGTCGCCCTGGCGCGAACTCGCGGATACCCATCGCGACGGGCGCTGATCGCTCGCCATGGCGGTACCAGGGAAGTGGTCCATCTTGGTAGCGATTGGGCGGGCGCTAGCGCCGGGAAATCGCCTGTTCTAGGTCGAAGCCCTAGGGTACCCTGTCCGGCTTGCGAGGCCATCTGGGTGGTTCAATGTAGTACTCCCGGCCTCGATATAAAATTGGAAGATCAGGCTTCCCGCACGTGAACCCGCCGCCGGCAATCGCGGCGCGGCTTTGTTGCATGGACCGCGCAAATGGCCCAAAGGGCGCCCGCTGGGGCAAAGCTCGGCTTCAAGTCCCGGACGATCATGCCATTCAAGCTCAACGCGAAGGGTCGCGCGCACATTCCTCGGGTCAAGTACAAGGTCCGCAATTGGCGGTCGTATGGTGAGGCTCTTCGCAATCGCGGCAGCTTGACTGTGCAGCGGCGTGGAAGAAGGACCCCCTTAGCGGGTTGATCGGCGCCCAAGAGGGACCCCTCATTCCGATGGTTTAGGCACGGCGGCTTGGGTTCAGCCAGGCGGTCGAGATCGGGATGTTGGTGGTGGAGACAGTGGTTCGGA
>CAXNKO010000271.1:0-3925 GCA_964202685.1 Caulobacterales bacterium | reverse complement strand
GCCCCGGTGGCGGCGGGGGTGTCGCTGTTCGGCAAGACCGGCCCGGTGCTGCGCGCCACCCACGGCGGCGAGATGTATTACGTCTATGACGTGCTGGGCGACCTGGCCTGGCCTTGGACCCGGAAGGACCGCGCCCTGGCCAAGTCGATGCAGGGCTACTGGGTCAATTTCGCCAAGACTGGCGACCCCAACGGCCGGGGCCTGCCCGGCTGGAAGCCGGTGGCGGCCAAGGGCGCGGCCCGGGTGATGGAGTTCGGCGGCGCCTCGCGCATGGCGCCCCTGCCGCGGGCGGCGGGCCTGGCCGCCATCTCCGCCGCCGAGGTCCGCTGAGGCCCGGCTTCAGCTCTCCGCCGCGCCGTTGGGTTCGTAGGCGGCCACGGTGGCCATCTGCAGGATGCGCGACACCGAGGCGGAGAGTTCGCAGATCTGCACCGACTTCGACAGGCCCAGCGTCAGCGGCCCGATCACCGTGGCCCCGCCCAGCGACTGGACCAGCTGGGTGGAGATGGCGGCGGAGTGGATGGCCGGCATGATCAGCACATTGGCCGGGCCGGACAGGCGCATGAACGGGAAGTTCATCCGCCGCTCGGGCTCCAGCGCTAGGGCCGGCGGCATCTCGCCCTCATACTCGAAGTCCACGTCCATCTCGTCCAGCATGGCCACGGCCTCGCGGACCTTTTCCGAGCGCTCGCCCATGGGGTTGCCGAAGGTGGAGTAGGACATGAACGCCAGCCGGGGCGTGAAGCCCAGCTCGCGCACGGTGCGCGCCGTCTGCAACGCGATCTCCACCAGTTCGTCGGCCTCGGGCAGTTCGGTGACGTTGGAATCGGCCACGAACAGGGTCCGGCCCTTGGCCAGCACCACGCTCATGCCCAGCACGCGGCCGTCCGGCGCCGGGTCGATGACCCGCAGCACGCCGTCCAGGGACTGGTCGTAGGAACGGGTCACCCCGGTGACCATGGCGTCGGCGTGGCCCTGGGCCACCATGCAGGCGGCGAAGGTGTTGCGGTCCTGGTTGATCAGCCGGTTGACGTCCCGCAGCAGATAGCCCTGCCGCTGCAGGCGGCCGTACAGATATTCGGTGAAGGCGGCGTTCCAGGGCGACAGGCGGGCGTTGATGATGTTGAGCTTGGCCTCGCCGGGGTCGAGACCGGCCAGGCGCATGTTCTCGTGCACCAGCTCCTCGCGGCCCACCAATATGGCCTCGCCGAGCCCGGCGTTCTGGAAGGCGTAGGCGGCGCGGATGACGCTGGCCTCCTCGCCCTCGGCGAACACCACCCGCTTCTTCGGGGCCGAGAGCACCGCGCCCTGCAGCTTCTGCAGGAACCCGGCGGAGGGATCGAGCCGCTGGGCCAGGGAGGCGCGATAGGCGTCCATGTCGGCGATCGGCTTGCGCGCCACCCCGGTGTCCATGGCCGCCTGGGCGACGAAGGGCGGGATGTAGGAGATCAGCCGCGGATCGAACGGCGAGGGGATGATGTACTCGGGGCCGAACTTCAGCTGCTTGCCGTGGTAGGCGGCGGCCACCTCGTCGGGCACGTCCTCCCGGGCCAGCTGGGCCAGCGCGTTGGCGCAGGCGATCTTCATCTCCATGTTCACCCGCCGGGCGCGCACGTCCAGCGCCCCGCGGAAGATGTAGGGAAAGCCCAGGACGTTGTTCACCTGGTTGGGATAGTCGCTCCGGCCGGTGGCGACGATGGCGTCGGGACGCACGGCGTGGACATCCTCCGGCGTGATCTCCGGGTCGGGGTTGGCCATGGCGAAGATGATCGGCTTGGGGGCCATGGCCTTGACCATGTCCTGTGTCACCTGGCCCTTGGCCGACAGGCCGATGAACACGTCGGCGCCCACCAGCGCCTCCTTCAGGGTGCGCACGCTGGTTTCGGCGGCGTGGGCCGACTTCCACTGGTTCATGCCCTCGGTGCGGCCGCGGTAGATCACCCCGGTGGTGTCGACGGCGATGATGTTTTCGCCCCGCACCCCCATGGCCTTGAACAGATCCAGGGTGGCGATGCCGGCCGCGCCGGCGCCGCAGAGCACCACCTTCACGTCGGCCAGGTTGCGGCCGGTGATGTCGCAGGCGTTGATCAGGCCGGCGGCGGAAATGATCGCGGTGCCGTGCTGGTCGTCGTGGAACACCGGGATGTCCAGCAGTTCCTGCAGCTCGGTCTCGATGCGGAAGCACTCCGGGGCCTTGATGTCCTCCAGATTGATGCCGCCGAAGGTGACGCCGATGTTCTTGACCACGGTGATGATTTCATCGGGGTCGGTGGCGGTCATCTCGATGTCGATGGAATCCACGTCGGCGAAGCGCTTGAACAGCACGCTCTTGCCTTCCATCACCGGCTTGGCGGCCAGGGCGCCCAGGTTGCCCAGCCCGAGGATGGCGGTGCCGTTGGAGATCACCGCCACCAGGTTTCCCTTGGAAGTGTAGTCGTAGACCTTGTCCGGATCGGCGGCGATGGCCAGCACGGGCACCGCGACGCCGGGGGAATAGGCCAAGGACAGGTCGCGCTGGGTGGCCATGGGCTTGGTGGCCACAACGGCGATCTTGCCCGGCTGCGGGTGCTGGTGGAAGTTCAGCGCCTCTTCGTCGGTGAAGGTGCGGCGTTCGTCGCTCATTTTGGCGGCGTCCTTGATGCTCGATCGGAAACGGTCGCCGCCTAACTACAGAGCCAGGGGGGCGGGAACAACCGTCAGGCGTCGACGGCGTAGTCTTTCAGCACCCCAAGGGTGACAATTGCGAGCGTCTCCTCGTGGGTGGCCTCCAGCACCACCCGCGGCGCGGCGCCGGCGTCGAGAGCCTCCTTCCAGCGCGGCGCGCACAGGCACCAGCGGTCGCCGGGCTGCAAGCCGGCGAACCCGTATTCCGGGATCGGGGTCGACAGGTCGTTGCCGGCGGCCTTGGAGAAGGCCAGGAACTCCGCGGTCAGCACCACGCAGACGGTGTGCAGGCCCAGGTCCTGCGGCCCGGTCTCGCAACAGCCGTTGCGGAAGAAGCCAGTCATCGGCCTGAGCGAGCAGCTCTCCAGCTCCCCGCCCAGCACATTGCGCGCCTCCGGATCGTAACGAGTGGTCATGGCCCCATACTAGCCGCTAAGACTGGCCGATCCGAAACCTAATTTAGGCGCCCCCCGTGATCCTTCGTCCCCGCCGTAGCGCCCTCTACATGCCAGCCGCCAATGGCCGGGCCATCGAGAAGGCCCGCACGCTGCCCTGCGACGTGGTGATCCTCGACCTGGAGGACGCCGTCGCTCCCGACGCCAAGGACGCCGCCCGCGATCAGGCCGTCGCCGCGGCGAAGGCCGGCGGCTTCGGGTCCCGTGAGTTGGTGATCCGGGTGAACGGACTGGACACCCCCTGGGGCCGAGCCGACCTCGCCGCCGCGGTCGAGGCACAGCCCGACGCCATCCTGGTTCCCAAGGTGAGCACGCCCCAGGATGTGGCCGACTATGACGCCGCCATCACCGGCAAGCCTCGCCTGTGGGCGATGATCGAGACCTGCGCGGCGGTGTTCCAGCTGGCGGCGATCGCCGAGACCGCCCGGACCACCCGGCTGGACGCCTGGGTGATCGGGACCAACGACCTGGCCAAGGAGATGCGCTGCCGCCAGGGGGTGGACCGCACCCCGCTGATCCCCATCCTCTGCCTGGCGGTGGCCGCCGCCCGGGCGGAAGGAATCTGCATCCTCGACGGGGTCTACAACGATATCGAAGATACCCAGGGTCTCGCCCGCCAGTGCGCCCAGGGGGTGGAGTTCGGCTTCGACGGCAAGACCCTGATCCATCCCTCCCAGCTGGGGCCGGCCAACACCGCCTTCTCGCCCGATACGGCCGAGGTGGCCTGGGCCCGCACGGTGGCCGCGGCGTTCGCAACCCCAGAGAACAGCGTTAAGGGAGTCTTGAGGGTGGAGGGGCGTATGGTG
>CAXNKO010000270.1:0-3954 GCA_964202685.1 Caulobacterales bacterium | reverse complement strand
CTTGGCCGCCGCGAAGACGCCGGCGCCGGCCAAATCCCAGACCTGCACGACCGCCAGCCGCTCGGGCCGCAGCGGAAAGATGCGCCGCGGCGGCGTCGCGCCGGTTTCGCTCGGGGCCGCCAGGTCGAGGATCGCCCGATCCATCGGATCCACCCCATGGACGGCCGAAGCCCGCGCCGCGGCCCGCAGCAGGGCGGCGGCGTCGGCGCTGGTCGGCGCCTCTTCGCCGACCTCGAGCTCGACGTCGCTCACCCAGAGCCTGGCCAGGCGCATGCGGTTCTCGGTAAGCGTGCCGGTCTTGTCGACGCACAGCAGGGTCGCGCCGCCCAGGGCCTCGACGACAGCGCCGCGCCGGACCAGCACCCGGCGCTTGGCCAGCCGCCACGATCCCAGCGCCATGAACACCATCAGCACCATGGGAAACTCTTCGGGGATCAGCGAGATGGACACGGTGACCCCCGCCAGCATCCCCTCGATCCAGTCCCCATGCACCAGGCCATAGACCCCCACCACGATGACGCAGAACCCCAGGGCGACAAGGCTGAGCAGACCCACCACCCGCCTGGCGTTCTGTTGCAGCGGCGTCGGTTCCTCGGCCAGATTGACCAGCGTCGCGCCGATGCGTCCGAGCGCCGTCTGGGATCCCGTGCGCGTCACCTCGGCCATCCCCTGGCCCTGGACGATCATCGTGCCGGCATAGAGGGTCTGGTGCGCGGGCGGCGCCTTCGGTCCCGGATCAGCCTGTAGCGGCAGGTGCTTCTCCACCGGCGCCGATTCACCGGTGAGCGATGACTCATCGACCCGCAGCACATCGCCCGCCACCAGCCGCCCGTCGGCGGCCAGCCGTTCACCCTCGCCGATCAGCATCAGGTCACCGGGGACAAGCTCGTGGGCCGCGATCCGCCGTTGCACGCCGCCGCGCAGCACCCGCGCCATCGGCTCAGCGAGGTCCCGCAAGGCGGCCAGGGCGCGCTCGCTGCGCACCTCCTGGAAGACGGTCAAGGCCACCGCCAGCGACGCGCCGCCCACCAGAAACAGCCCCTCCCCCAGGTCTCCAAGCAGGAGATAAAGCGTCGACGCCCCCAGCAGCAGCAGGAACATCGGTTCGCGCAGCGTCCCAACCACGATCACCGTCAGGCTGCGCGACCTAGCGCGCGGCAGGGCGTTGGGGCCCGTTTCCACCAGCCTGCGGGCGGCCTCGACCTCATCCAGTCCCGTGATGCTCTGATCGGGGCGGAGGTTCATCCCGCCTAATGGGAAAAGAAGATCGGCGCCGGCGGGTCGCTCAACAGGCTCTGGGTGGCGCCGCCGAGGATGAACTCCCGCGTCCGCGAGTGGCCGAAGGCCCCCATCACCATCAGGTCCCGGGGGTCCTGGGCGAGGCGGCGCCTGAGCACCGCGCCGATCGGCGAACCCTCGGCGTCGATCTCCACCACCTGGGCCGCCACTCCATGGCGATCCAGGTGGCGCTTGAGATCGTCGCCGCTGCCGGCCCCAGCGCCGGGCTTTTCATTGGTCACGATCACGATCTGCACATCTTGCGCGGCCGCCAGGATCGGCAGGGCGTCGGCCACCGCGCGGGCGGCGGCGCGACCGCCGTCCCAGGCGACTAGAATCCTGTCCAGCCGCTCTGGAATCTCGCGTTGGTCGTCGGCCCGGAAGACCACCACGGGACGGCCGGCGCCGAAGATCACCGCCTCGGCGACGCCGCGCTGGGCGTCCAGGTCGCCCACATAGGGAACCAGGCACAGGTCGTGGGTGCGAGCGGCGACCGCGATGCGCCCGGCCGCATTATAATATTCGCAGTGGACCATCAGTTCCGATGGTTTCAAGCCCGCCTGGCGGCCCTGGTCGCGAAAGCGCTCCAGGATCGCCTGGGCCTGGTTCAGGCAGCGCTGTTCCTCCTGCCGCGCCATGTCGCCCAGCCCGATCAGCAGGTCGGCCATGCGATTGGGCTTCAGCGGAAAGTGGACCCGCAGGGTCAGGCCGCAGACGCTGTCGCCAAGCCGCGCGGCGAGCCGCACCGCCCGATCCACGGCCTCCAACGGCATGGCGTCGGGGTGGTTTTCCAGTCGCAGCAGGATGTCCTTGAACGGCAAGGTCCTGTCTCCTCACTTTGCGGGCGGCGGACTATGCCGGGGAAGCCGGATCGTCGTGGGCGCGCTTCGCCGCGATGGCGACGCCGATCAGGGCCACCGCCGCAGCGGCCAGCGCCGCGGTGGCGGCGGGGTGCTCACAGATCTCCTGCCCGGCGCGCGAGGCGAGCGTCTTCGACTTCGCCCGGGCGTCCTGGGCGAGGTCGGCGGCGGCATGGGCCAGGGCCACGGCGGTCTTCGACATCGCGTCGCCCGCGTCTTCGCCCAGGTGTTGGCGCATCTTCTTCAGGCTCTCGACGACGTCGTCAAAACCGTCGGCTGGCGTTTCCGGATTCGGGGGGGTGAGTGACTTGCCCATGAGCACGCTCCTTGACTGCGGGGATCATCCCGCCATCACCGGCGACGGGCCGCCTTGACCTGGGTCAACCCCAGCGCCGTGAGGCGGTGGACCCAGGCGCAGAACCGTGCGCCCCGACGCCCGAAATCCTGCGCAAGGGTCTCGAATTGGTCTGTGGGCTCGCGATGCGGGGCTCCCCGACCCTTCGGGGATATGACTACTCTATTGTTTTTTATAATGAAATGGTGGTGCCGCTTAGGTGACTCGAACACCTGACCCCATCATTACGAATGATGTGCTCTACCAGCTGAGCTAAAGCGGCCTGTCTGGAACCCCAGCGAAGGGCCTGGACGAAGGGCAGTCTGTTTAGCGGGTCTTGGGGCGCGCGCCAAGCGCGGCGTCACCGGGACAGCTCGTCGTCCTCATCGTCGTCCGCGGGGGCGGCGTAGAGCGACTGGACGGATTCGGCCGCGGCGGCGAACCGGGCGGCTTCCAGGGCTGGCGCTGGCGGCTGCGGCAGTTCCCCCAGCACCCGCTCGCGGCGCTCCAGCCGCGGGTGGATCAGCTCCCCGGTCTCGGCGTAGGCCGCCACCAGCCGGGCCCAATCGCCCCGTCGGTAGGCGAAGGCGCGGCCTTCGGGGTCGAGGTCGGACCAGTCCGGTTCCTGGGGGGCGTCATGGCCCTGGGCGATCCACATCCGCGCCTCGTCCTCGGCGGCGGCGGCCAGCGCCACACGGGCGAACAGGGCCGCGATGCGGGCGGTGATCGGCTCGGCCTCCAGGGCGGTGGTCGCGGCGCGGGCGGCGGCGGCGTCGCCTGAGATCAACGCGCGTTCCACCTGCAGGATGCGGCTTTCCCGCGCGCCCGGGTTCAGGGCCGCCAGCTCGCCGAGCCGGGCGCTGCGTTGGGCCGGGGTCTCATCGACCCGCAGGTCGCGGTAGGCCAGCCAGAGCGCCGGGTGGGGCGCGGTCTTCCAGGCCTGCTCCAGCACGCCGGTGGCGCGGTTGGCCTTGCCCTCGGCGGCCAGCAGCCGGGCGGCCATCACCACACCCGGGGCGAAGCCCGGTTGCAGCCGGGCGGCCTCGGTGGCCTGGTCGAGGGCCTGGGCGCGGACCTTGGGGTCGGCGGCGGTCTCCCGGCCTGCGGCGGCGGCGGCCAACAGGGCGGCGCGGGCCCGTTCGGCGGTGATCGGGGAGACGATCTTGCGGTCCAGGGCTTGTTTGGTCAGCGCCAGCCCCGCGTCCCAGTCGCCGGCTTTCAGCCTGACGTCCAGCAGCGTTCGCCAGGCCCAGGGGGCGGTGCGGGCGAGACCGAAGGCCTGTTCCGCATGGTTGGCGGCGGCGGCCTGGTCGCCCTGCTCCTTGGCCATCAGCATCAGGCCCCGGTGGCCGGCCAGCCGCATCTCCGGGAAACCCAGCATGGCGCCATAGGCGGTCTGGGCGGCGGCTCGGTCGCCGGCCGCCTCGGCGGCCTGGGCGGCCAGCACCCGCACCAGACCTGGCGAGTCCTCGGCCAGCGCCG
>CAXNKO010000269.1:0-3986 GCA_964202685.1 Caulobacterales bacterium | reverse complement strand
CCTCGGCCAATGAGCGCTTCGACCGGATGGAGCGCCGCCTCGACGAGGTGGGGCGGCAGGTGAGCGCCGGGGAGCAACGCTCCGCCGAGGCCATCGAACAGATGAGCCGCGACGTTCTCTCGGTCTCCGAGACGCTGAACCGCAATCTCCATGTCAGCGAGCAGCGCGGCGCCGCTGCGATCGAGCAGGTCGGCGGCGAGGTGGCGCGGATCGCGGCCGCCATGGAGGCCCAGCTGGGCCGCGTGGACACCGTGCAGGCCGAGGCGCTCGAGCGCTTGAGCGGCGAGATCGAACGCATCACCGAGCGGCTGGACGAACGCATCGCCGCGGCGGAGCGCCGCTCGGCGCATGCGGTCGATGACGTGGGCGAGACGATCGCGCGGGTCACCGAAAAGCTCAACGCGCGCCATGAGCGGGCCTCCGAGGATATGGCCGAGCGCCTCCGCCTGAGCGAGGAGCGGACCGCCCGGTTGGTCGAGGACGCTCGCGGCGCGATCGACCAGCGGCTGACCGAGACACAGCGGCGGCACGCCGCGCCAGCCGCGGCTGAGCCACACGCCGACCTGGCCCCCTTTGGCAGCGCAGGGACAAGCGAGCTCGGGCCGGCGGAACCTGACCGCCCCGCCGAGCCGACCGTCGATCTTGCGCCGCTCGCCGCCTTCCCGGAGACCGGCATCGCCGAACAGGCCAGCGAGCCGGCGTTCGATGACGTCGATTTTGACGCCGCCGACGGCTTCGAGCCGCCGCTCGCCGAGCCTGGGTTTGAGCTGTCGGCGCCTCCGGTGCCAGCCATCCCGGCGTCGGCGCCTGAGCCCGCGACGGCGATTGACGATGATATCGGCTTCTCCGGTGAGACCGATTTCCTCCGGTCGGACGCCACGCCGGGCGCGATGGCGGCGGAGACCGACGAGGCCGATGTTTCCGACCCGCTCGACCTCGGTTTTCCAGACGCGCCCCCGGTCGAAGCGGACGCCCGTGGGGAAGGTCTGCCGGCGCCTGCACAAGAGGACGAGGACCTGTTCGAGCCAGCGGCGGCGGCGGTGGCGCCGGCGGAGCCGGCCGCTCCGCTGACGACCCGGGAGATCATCGAACAGGCGCGGGCCGCGGCCCGGGCCAGTTCGACGGGGGGCGATAAACAGCGGGCGGATAAGGCGAGAGCAGAGGCTGGCCCCAAGCCTTTGACCAATTCCCTGTTCTCGGGGTTTGGCCTGTCCAGGCCGAAGCGGAAGAAGCGGTCGACAGGCGCCCTGCAGACCGCGCTTTTGGTGGCGGGCGGCGCGGCGTTCCTCAGCGTTGGCGCCGCCGGGCTGGTGGTGATGGGCGCCAAGCCGGGCGGCAAACCGCCCGAGCGGGTGGCGTCGAGCCTTGAGGCGGCGGCGCCGATCGCCGCCGTTGAGGGCTCCGATTCCGCGTTCGCACCGCCGCCGAGAGCGTCCGTCGCCGTGACCACTCAGGGTCTCGGCCTCGGCGCCAGCCCTGTGCTGGCGGCGACATCCTCGACGGATCTTGACGCTGACTTCGACGCGGCGACCCTGGCGCTGGAGGCGCAGACGCCTGGCGCCCTCGATGCGCTCAAGAAGACCGCCAACCTGGGTCATGCGCCGGCGCAGCTGTTTCTGGCCTCGCTCTATGAAAGCGGCGGCCAGGGGCTGAAAAAGGACATCGCCGAGGCCCGGCGTTGGACCGAGCGCGCCGCCCGTGGCGGTGACCGCAAGGCGATGCACAACCTCGCCCTCTACGCCTTCGAGGGCGTCGGCGGGGAGGCCAAGAGTCCGCAGCTCGCCGCCCAGTGGTTCCGCAAGGCCGCCGACCTTGGTCTCGTGGACAGCCAGTACAATCTCGGCCGCCTCTATGAACAGGGCCTGGGCGTGAGCCGGAACCCCGCTGAGGCCTATAAATGGTACCTGATCGCGGCGCGGTCGGGCGACGAGGAGTCGCGCTCCAGCGCCCAGCGGGTGCGCGCCAGGCTGACCGCCGACGCCCGGGCGGTCGCCGAGCGCGCCGCGGTGGGATTCCGTTCGACCGCGCCGGAGGCGGCGACCGCCGCCAGCGGCGTCACGCCATCCGCGTCCGCGTCGGTGGTGATCGCCCAACAGGCGCTGTCGCGGCTGGGCTACTATCAGGGCCCCCGCGATGGTGTCGCCTCGCCGGCGCTGAGAATGGCCGTCACCGCCTATCAGAGCGAACAGGGCCTGCCGACCACCGGCGCCCTCGACGAGACCACGGTGTCCCGGCTGTCGGTGTTCACCCGCTGATTTCGTTGGGTGGGTCGCGAGGCGCTCAAGGGCTTTACGACGGCGCCCGTCCCAGGCCATGCTCTGTGGTCTGGCTTCATCGGCCCATCGCGGGGCGACGACGCACGGACTCCTTCCGTTTCAGGTGGTTCCACCTGAAGCTCGCCGCTCGCAGGAGCTGACACCTGATGGAAGTCGAGGCCTCCGCCCCCGCGCCGCTCTGGACGATCGCAGTTGTGGCGCTGGCGCCGTTTCCGGTCTCGGCGGTGATCTATGCCTATGGCGCGCCGGAGGTCGGACCGGTGGCCCTGACCGCGATCCTGACATGGTCGGCGATGGTGCTGAGCTTCCTGGGCGGCGTGCGTTGGGGTTTGGAGAGCGGGCGGCCCGCGCCGCGATTGCTGCGGTTGCTGGCGTCGGTGATCTCCTCGGTGGCCGCCTGGTCCTTGCTGATGGCCAGGGATCAGGTCAGCACCGCCTGGCTGCTCGGCGGCTTCATCGTCGCCTTCATCCTGCAATGGCTGTTCGACCACGCCGCGCCGGACGTGCCGGCCCGTTACCCGCGGCTGTCCACGCTGTTGACCGCCGGCGCCTGCGTCTCCCTGGCCGTGGCCCTGGAGCATGCGCTGAGCATGTGAGGTCCCGCCGCCGGCGGCTCAGTCTCTTGCCAGCGAACGCCAGCCGACCGCATGGACCCGCCCCGCGCCCAGCGCCGCGGCGAGCGGCGGGCGGGCGAACAGGCCATCGAAGGCCGCATCACGGACATTGAGCCCACCGGCGTAGGCGCCGAAGGCCGGCAGGATCGCCCGCTCGCCATCGGTGACAAAGCAGCGCCGGCGCACCCGACCGGAGGCGGCGACGATGCGCGCGCAGGGATGCAGGTGGCCGCTGACCTCCCCCGGCTGGCGGCCGGGCCGCGGCGCGTGGCGCAAGGTCAGGCCCGCGAGGACCACCGCGTCGGCGACCTCGCCCGGGAGGTCGCGGGGACCCTCGGCGTCGTGGTTGCCCACCACCCAGACCAGGCGGCGGCCCACCGTCAGGCGGCGCAACCGCGCGGCGTAGTCCGCCGCCAGCCGCCGTTCGCCATCCCGGTCATGGAAGCTGTCGCCAAGGAAGACCAGAGTGGCCGGCGCCAGCGCGGCAACCTCCGCCTCCAACCGGTCCAGCGCCTCGCCGGTGTCATAGGGCGGCAGCATCTGGCCGCGGGCGGCGTAGGCGGAGCCCTTCTCCAGATGCAGGTCGGCGACCACCAGGGCGCCGGCGGCCGCAAGCCACAGGCCGCCGGACGGCCGCAGCAGCGCCGCCGCCCCATGCAGCGACAGCCCCAGGCCGCCGCAAGGGCTGTGGGTGGTCTGGTAGGCGGGGGCGGTCACGCCAGGGCCTCGGCGACAAGGTCGGCTTCCGCCTCGGCCAGGATACGTTCGCCGGCCCCGCCGGGGGCGCGCTCCTTGCCGATCTCCAGCAGGATCGGCACGGCGAACGGCGACAGATGCGCCAGCGCCGCGTGGCGGATGCGGCCGCGGATGCGCGCCAGCAGCTGGCCCAGCCGCGCCACATCGATCAGGCCGGTGGCGGCGTCTTCCCGGGCGCAGCGCAACAACAGGTGGTCGGGCTGGTGGCGGCGCAGGACGTCGTAGATCAGATCGGTGGAGAAGGTGATCTGCCGCCCCGACTTCTGTGGCTGGCCGGGGAACCGCCGCTCGATCAGGCCGGCGATGATGGCGCAGCCCTTGAACGCGCGCTTCATCATGA
>CAXNKO010000268.1:0-3990 GCA_964202685.1 Caulobacterales bacterium | reverse complement strand
CGCCCGCCTGGGCAGACCCGGCCGCGGTGGCGCGGATCGCCGCGCTACGTGACCCGTCCCCGCCGCGCCCGCTCTATCTGCGCGCCCCCGATGCGCGCCTGCCCAGTCCATGAAGCTGCGGCCGGCGGAGGCCGCCGACGCCGCGGCGCTGTCCCAGGCCCACGCCCACGGCTTCGACCCCGCCTGGCCGCCGGCCGAGATCGCCGCCATGGTGGCCGATCCGGCCGTCTTCGCCTTCCTGGTGGAGGAGGGTCCCCGGCCGGCGGGCATGATCCTCTGCCGGATCGTTGTTGACGAAGCCGAGATTCTCACCGTCGCCGTCGATCCCGCGGCGCGGGGACAGGGCCTGGGCCGCGCGCTGCTGCAGGCCGCCCTCGACCGGGGGCGGGCCGCGGGCGCGGCGTCGGTGTTCCTGGAGGTCGCCGTCGACAACGCCGCGGCGCGGGCGCTCTACGCGGCCGCAGGTTTTCAGCCGGCCGGGGTCAGAAAGGGCTATTATGACCGCGGCGCGGCCGGCCGGGCCGATGCGCTGGCCATGCGGCTCGATTTTCCGGCCCGGAGCGACTAGGTTTGTCAGACAGCCAGGATCGGGAGGGTCAGGTGCCGGATCGCCTCGAAAAGCTCTGCGCCGAGAAGGGCATGCGGATGACCGAACAGCGCCGGGTGATCGCCCGGGTGCTGTCCACCGCCCACGATCACCCCGACGTGGAGGAGCTGTACCGCCGCTCCCACTCGGTGGATCCGCATATCTCCATCGCCACGGTCTATCGCACCGTGCGGCTGTTCGAGGAGTCGGGGATCATCTCGCGGCACGAGTTCCGCGATGGCCGCTCCCGCTATGAGGAGTCCACCGAGACTCATCACGACCACCTGATCGACATGAAGACCGGTAAGGTCATCGAGTTCGTCGATCCGGAGATCGAGGCCCTGCAGCAGGCGATCGCCCGCAAGCTGGGCTATCGGCTCGTGGACCACCGGCTGGAGCTCTATGGCGTTCCCCTCGACGACTGAGCAATTGCCGGGGCTTTGCGCAGGCCGCATAAGCGCGCCCATGTCTGCCCCCGCGCCCAAGCGCCTCTACATCAAGACCTACGGCTGTCAGATGAACGTCTATGACAGCGAGCGCATGGCCGATGTGCTGGCGCCCCTGGGCTATGTGGCCACCGCCAGCCCCGAGGACGCCGATCTGGTGGTGCTCAACACCTGCCATATCCGCGAGAAGGCCACCGAGAAGGTCTATTCCGAACTGGGCCAGATCAAGCTGATGAAGGCGGCCCGGGCCGCGCAGGGCGAGGTGATGACCGTCGCCGTGGCCGGCTGCGTCGCCCAGGCCGAGGGGGCCGAGATCATGCGCCGCCAGCCGGCGGTGGATCTGGTGGTGGGCCCTCAGGCCTATCCCCAGCTGCCCGAGCTGATCGCCCGCGCCCACCGGGCCCGCGGCGAACGGCTGGCCTGCGATTTCGCCGCCGAGGCCAAGTTCGACGCCCTGCCCCGGGCCCGCCGGCCCACCGGGGTCACCGCCTTCCTCACCGTCCAGGAGGGCTGCGACAAGTTCTGCTCGTTCTGCGTGGTGCCCTACACCCGCGGCGGCGAGTGGTCGCGGCCGGCCGGCGACATCGTCGCCGAGGCGCAGGGCCTTGCCGATCAGGGGGTGCGGGAAATCACCCTGCTGGGCCAGAACGTCAACGCCTATGCCGATGACCAAGGGCTTGGCCTGGCGGGTCTGATTCGTCGGCTGGCGAATATCCCCAGGCTCGACCGCATCCGCTATACCACCAGCCATCCTCGCGACATGGACGAAACCCTGATCGCCGCCCACGGGGAGGTGGCGGCGCTGATGCCTTATCTGCATCTGCCCGTGCAGTCCGGGTCGGACCGCATCCTCAAGGCCATGAACCGCGGCCATGACGCCGAGACCTATCTGCGGTTGGTGGAGAAGATCCGCGCCGCGCGGCCGGACCTGGCGCTGTCGTCGGACTTCATCGTGGGGTTCCCCGGCGAGCGGGAGGCCGATTTCCAGGCCACCCTGGACCTGATCCGCGCCGTGGGCTTCGCCGGCGCCTTCAGCTTCAAATATTCGCGGCGGCCCGGCACCCCGGCCGCCGCCCTGCCGGGCCAGGTTCCGGAAGAGGTCAAGGCCGAGCGACTTGGCCGTCTGCAGGCGCTGGTCAGCGCACAGCAGCGCCGCTTCAACGCCGCCCAGGTGGGCCGCACCCTGCCGGTTCTGTTCGAGAAGCCGGGCCGCAACACCGGCGACATCGTCGGCCGCAGCCCCTATCTGCAGGCGGTGCACATGCAGGCGCCGGCGGCGCTGATCGGCGCCATCGCCGACGTGCGGATCAGGAGCGTCGGCGGCAACAGCCTGGCCGGCGAAGCCCTGCTGGAGCCCGCTTGAGCCGCGCCCCCGAATTCATCCCGCTGTCCGACGCCGCGGTGCGCGCGGTGGCCGGCGCCAACAGCCGCCACGCCGCCCTGATCGAGGACGCCTTCCATGTGCTGGTGGAGACCCCGGGCGGCGGAGTGTCGCTGAACGGGGAGGCCCGCGCCCGCGCCGGCGCCAAGCGGGCGGTGCAGGCCATCGCGGCCCGGGCCGACGAGGGTCAGGAGATCGGCGAGGCCGACGTTCGGGTGGCCATCGGCCTGGCGCGGGGCGGCCGGGGCGCGGCCGGCGGCCTGCCGGCCGGACGCCGGGGGCCGGTTTCGCCCAAGACCGCCGGCCAGGCCCGCTATCTGCAGGCCTTGACCGAGAACGAACTGGTGTTCGGCCTGGGTCCGGCGGGGACCGGCAAGACCTTCCTGGCGGTGGCCCATGGGGCGGGCCTGCTGCTGCGCGGCGACGTGGAGCGGCTGGTGGTCTGCCGCCCGGCGGTGGAGGCCGGCGAGCGGCTGGGCTTCCTGCCCGGCGACCTCACCGAGAAGGTCGATCCCTATATGGCGCCGATCTGGGAGGCGCTCACCGACATCCTCGGCCTCGACCAGCTCCGCCGCCGCCGCGACAAGGGCGAGATCGAGGTGGCGCCCCTGGCCTTCATGCGCGGCCGCACCCTGGGCCACGCCTTCGTGATCGTCGACGAGGCGCAGAACGCCTCGCGCCTGCAGATGAAGATGGTGCTGACCCGGCTGGGGGAGGGGGCGCGGATGGCGGTGACCGGCGACCCCAGCCAGGTGGACCTGCCCAACGCCGGCGATTCCGGCCTGGCCCATGCCGTCGGGTTGCTGGAGGGGGTCAAGGGCGTGGCGGTGGCGCGGTTCAGCGCCGACGACGTGGTGCGCCATCCTTTGGTGGAGCGGATCGTGCGCGCCTACGAGGCGGAAGCCGCAAGCCGTGGGCGGCCCGGTTGACCGCGGTCGAGGTCGCCGAACCCGCCTGGCGGAACGCGGTCGCCCAGGTCGAGGCGCTGGTCCGCACGGCGGCCGCGGCCACCCTGGGCCAGATGGCGCCGGCGGACGAGGATGCGGAAATCGCCGTCCTGTTGACCGATGACGCCGCCGTGGCCGAGCTTAACGGCCGGTTTCGCGCCCGGCCGGAGCCCACCAATGTGCTGTCGTTTCCGGCCGCCGCCGGGGTTGACGGGCATCTGGGCGACATCGCCCTGGCCTACGGGGTTTGCGCGCGGGAGGCGCTGGCCCAGGACAAGCCCCTGGCCCACCATCTTCAGCATCTTGTGGCGCATGGGGTGTTGCATCTCCTAGGATACGACCATGTGAATGACGCCGAGGCCGACGAGATGGAAGCGCTGGAGCGCGTGATCCTGGCGGGACTGGGCGTTCCAGACCCCTATGGCGGCGAACGGGGCGACGATGGCTGAACCCGACAAGCCGAGTCCGGTTGGCGGGCTGCTCGACCTTCTGCGGCGCATGCTGGGGCCCGGGCCGATGGCCGCGCCGCCGCGGCGGAGCGTCGCCGGATCGTCGGGGGACCTGGTGGAGCGGGCCCGCGCCTTCCAGGACCTGCGGGTGGATGACGTGATGAAGCCCAGGGCCGACATC
>CAXNKO010000267.1:0-3991 GCA_964202685.1 Caulobacterales bacterium | reverse complement strand
TTTCGGCCCTGCCTGCGGTGCCGGCCGGAATCGTCGCCGGACCTAGGCGCCTGGCGCGGGACGTCGAACACGGTGTCGCGGGCGCTGAGGCTGATCGAAACTGGCGGCCTGGACGACGGCGACGTGGATGGGCTGGCGGCGCGGCTGGGGGTGGGCGAGCGGCAACTTCGGCGGCTGTTTCGCACCCACCTGGGGGCCTCGCCGGTGGCGGTGGCGCAGACGCGCCGGGTGCTGCTGGCCAAGCAGCTGATCCATGAGACGCGGCTATCCATGGCCCAGGTGGCGCTGGCGGCGGGCTTTGGCAGCGTGCGGCGCTTCAACGAGACCTTTCAGCAGCTGTTCGGCCGCCCGCCGGCGGCGCTGCGCCGCCAGGGGCCAGGGGCCGACGCCCCGGCCGGCGACGCCATCAGCGTCGAGCTCGCCTACCGGCCGCCCTATGACTGGGACGCCATGCTGGGGTTTCTGGCGGCCCGCGCGGCAGCCGGCGTGGAGGCGGTTGCGGCGGGGCGCTATGGGCGCACGTTCTGTATCGACGGAACCCACGGAACCGTCGTCGTCGAGGCGGGGAACGGCGCCCACCTGAGGGTTTCGATCCGCGCGCCGGATCTTAAGGTGCTGACCCCGGTGATCGCCAGGGTGCGCCGGGTGTTCGACCTGGGCGCCGACCCCGCGGTGATCGCCGCCCACCTGTCGGAGGATCCGCGGCTGGCGCCGCTGGTGGCCGCGCGGCCGGGTTTGCGGGCGCCGGGCGCCTGGGACGGGTTCGAACTGGCCGTGCGCGCGGTGCTGGGCCAGCAGGTGAGCGTCGCCGCGGCCAGGACCCTGGCCGGCAAGCTCACCCAGGCGTTCGGGCGCCGACTGGAGGCGCCTGACCCGGCGTGTCCAGGGCTGACCTCCGTGTTCCCAACCCCCGAGCAACTCGCCGGGCGGGACATCGGCGCGATCGGCATGCCCAAGGCGCGGGCTGGAGCGCTGGAAGGCCTTGCACGCGCGACCCTCGCCGATCCGTGGCTGTTCGATCAACGGGCGAACATCGATGAGGCCGTGGCGCGGCTGCGGGCGCTGCCCGGGATCGGAGACTGGACCGCCCATTACATCGCACTGAGAGCCCTGCGTGAGCCTGACGCCTTCCCCGCCGCCGACGTGGGCCTTGTGCGCGCGCTCGCCGATGGGGACGGCCGCCGGCCGACGCCGGCCGAGCTGATCGAACGGGCCGAGCCCTGGCGGCCGTGGCGGGCCTATGCGGCGCAGCATCTGTGGGCCGCCGACAGCAACAGAGAGGAGACATCCCATGACGAGGCCGCCTGAACGGCTGATCCTGGACCGCATTCCGACCCCGATCGGCGCGGCCATGATCGTGGTTGATGAACGGGGCGTGCTGCGCGCCTTCAACTGGACGGAGTACGAACCGGCGCTGCGCAAGGATCTGCGGGCGCACTACGGCGAGGTCGCCGTCGAGGACGGATCGGCCCCGGCCCCGGTGGCGGGGGCCTTCGCGGCCTATTTCGCAGGGGATATCCGCGCCCTCGAGGGCCTGGTCTGGGCCACTGGCGGCACGGCGTTTCAGAGGTCGGTCTGGCGGGCGCTGTGCGCCATCCCGGCGGGCGAGACGATCAGCTACCTGGAACTGGCCCGGCGGGTGGGACGGCCCAACGCCATGCGGGCGGTGGGATCGGCCAATGGCCGCAACCCCGTCGCCCTGATCGCGCCCTGCCACCGGGTGATCGGGGCGGATCTCAGCCTGACGGGATACGGCGGCGGACTGGAGCGCAAGCGATGGCTGCTGCGGCACGAGGGGGCGATGTTCCACGAGACGAAGGCTCGGACCTCGAGCACGGCGGGGCCCGGTTCAGGGGCGGTTCAGCTTGGCAGGCGCGGTTTAGGGGTTCAGGCTGGCGCCGGAGCATTGGAGGAGGATTGAAATGAGGCCGCTTCTCTGCATCGCCATCGTGGGCGTCATGGCGTCAGCCGGCGCCGCCGGCGCGCAAATTTACGACAGGGGCCGCGGCGAGCCGGTGGCGACGCTCTATGAACTGCCGGGCTTTCGGGGACGCCAGACCGTGATCTACGGCCGTGCGGAGAACCTGCCGCGCCAGTTCAACGACATGGCGATGAGCGGCCGCTTCGAGGGGCGGTGGCGCGTGTGCGAACACTCCGATTTCGGTGGCCGCTGCGTGGAGGTCGAGGGCGATGTGGCTGACCTGCAGCCGCTGGGTTTGGCCCAGCGCATCAGTTCATTGAAGGCGGAAGAGGACCCAAATTACCGCGACCGCGCGGATGACCGACGGGGCGAGCGGGGCTTTGACCAGCCCTATGACGACCGCGACCGGCGCGGCGGCCCAGCCGACGGCGCCCGCAATGTCTTCTATCCCTATCCGAGCTATCGCGGCGACGACATCGAAGCCACGCCCGGCGCCGCCGATCGGTTCTGTCGGTCGAACGGGCTGGGGTCGGCGGCCTATTTCGAGACCGGCGCGCCGACCAATCGCCAGCAAGACTATCGCTACGCCCAGCAGGGCATGGTGCTTCGCGACGTGCTCTGCCGGCGGCGGGGCGGCGTCAGATGACCAATTGTTCATCTTCCGAAGGTCGCGAAAGCGCCCCAATGGGACTATTAGTGAATCGGCTTGAGGCATTGGCGTCTGGAGAGGTCCAATGACGACCTTCACTGAATTGGTTGCCGCGGTGGTGGTCCATTCGTCCGCGGTCGCCTATTCGCATTTCGGGGTCACGCTGGAACCCGCTCATGTGGATGCGCCCGCGCCGATCGAACGAACGGTGGCCCGAACGATTCCGAAAAAGGACGCCGCGAAATCGATCGACTGTCCGCCGTCGCGCAGCCGGACCCTCAAGATATAGGGCTGGCAGGCAAGCCTCCGCGGTCAGCGGGTGCGACCGTCCAGCGGTTTTGGCCGGTTCGCTGTTTGCGTCCGGACACTTCAAAGGTATCCATTGCACGATGGGGCCGAGGTGGCGGCGACGTGCATGGCGCAGCCGTGCGCTTGAGGCTGCGACCGAAGGGCCGCTGTAAGGGCCGCGTATGAAGATCAGGAATCGGAATCATCCGGCGGACTTCGGCAGCTTGACGGATCAAATTCCGATCGAGCGCCTCAGCGCGACCGTCGAGCGCGGTGAGGCCGCGCCAATCGAAGTCGATCCCGGTGACGGGTTTTCCGCCCCGGCCGCGCCCTCAAGGGCGGGGGCGAGAGTTTCGGAGCGTTCGCCAGGGTCAACGTCCCTCCGATCTGAACGGGCGCGGGGGCCAAGCGGCGACCGATCCGGCGATGATTTTCAGCTGCCCCCAGCCTGGCCGATCTATCTCTCGGCGTTCGCCGTCTCGGCCCTATGGATCTGCGGGCCCATCGCGTTCGCCGTCGGCTACCGGGGCGATGTGGTTCCGTTCAACAATGATCTATTCGCCATGGCGGTGTTCACCCTGTTGGCGTTGGGTCCGGCGGCATTCGTCTGGATCGCGGCCTATTTCGTGCGCCAGGGTCAACGCCTGGGCGCCGAGAGCCGCCGGGCGCGAGCGCTGGCCGATGAGTTGACCACGCCCGCGCTGGTGGCCGCCGCCCGGGCAGGCGACGTGGTCTTCGCCGTGCGCGAGGAACTCACCCGGGCCGGCGAGGCGGCCGAGGACGCGCGGGAGACCTTGCTGGCCTTGCGCGAGGCCCTGGCGTCGGAAACCGAGCAGTTGGTCGACGCCGCGGCGTCCTCGGTGCGGGCCGCCCAGGGCCTGGCATCGACATTGGGGCTTGAGCGCACCGAGATGGGGGTGCTGGCGCAGACCCTGGACACCCAGGCGGGACGGGTGACGGACGCCATCACCCAGCAGGCGCGGATGGTGGCCGAAGCCTCCGACCTCGCGGAAACGCAGTTGCGGGAAGCCGGGAATTCACTGGCCGCCCGCGCGGCCGATCTGGCCGCGGCGGCCGCGGAGACCGGCGATGTCGCTCGCATCGCCGGCGAGGACCTCAATCGGCATGTCATT